>DATHVN010000159.1 GCA_035461305.1 Euzebyales bacterium
TACCGGTGCCGATGGCGCGGATCAGGTGCTGGATCTCCGCATTGGCGAGGACCCGGCGCAGCTGCGCCTTCTCGACGTTGAGCACCTTGCCGCGCAGAGGCAGGATCGCCTGGGTCTGGCGGTCCCGCGCGAGCTTCGAGCTGCCACCGGCCGAGTCACCCTCGACGACGTACAACTCGCACTCCTCGGGGACCCGTGACGAGCAGTCCGACAGCTTGCCCGGCAGGCCGGCCGACGACGTGTCGAGCAGACCCTTGCGGCGGGTCAGCTCGCGGGCGTGGCGGGCCGCCTCGCGGGCGCGAGCCGCCAGCTGCGCCTGCTTGCAGATGCGCCTGCCCAGCGTGGCATTGGCGTCGAGCCACGACTGCAGGCCCTCGTTGACGCAGCGCTCGACGAAGCCGCGCATCACGGCGCTGCCCAGCTTGGCCTTGGTCTGCCCTTCGAACTGCGGGTCGGGCAGCTTGACGCTGAGCACCGCGACCAGGCCGTCCCGTAGATCGTCACCGGTCAGCGCCGGGTCCTTCTTGCGGAACGCCCGGTTGGCCTGGCCCCACCGGTTCAGCGTGCCGGTCAGGGCCTTGCGCAACCCCTCTTCGTGGGCGCCGCCGTCGGGTGTGCGGATGACGTTGACGTAGCTGCGTAGCCGCTCATCGACCCCACCGGCCACCCACGTCAGGGCGACGTCGGCCGCAAGCGCCTGCCCCTCAACCTGCTCGGCCTGGCGCAGCATGATCGGTCGGGTCAGGATCGCCTCGTCGTCACCGACGAGCTGGTCGACGAAGTCCGCCAGGCCACCCTTGAAGGAGAACGACTCGCGCCGGCCGTCACGCATGTCCGCGAACTCGATCCGCAGACCTGGGTTGAGCAGACACGTCTCGCGCAGCCGCGTCACGATGCGGTCGGCGTCGAACGTGGTCCCGTCGAAGATGTCGGCGTCTGGCCAGAACCGCACCGTGGTCCCGGTCTTCGTGCTCCTGCCGACCCGTTTGAGCGCGGCGGTCCGCGCTCCCCTGGCGAACGCGATCTGGTGCCGGCCGCCGTCTCGGCACACCTCGACCTCGGCGCGCGAGGACAGGGCGTTGACGACCGAGACGCCGACGCCGTGCAGGCCTCCTGAGACGGCGTAGGACTGCGTGTCGAACTTGCCGCCGGCGTGCAGCGTGGTCATGACGACCTCGACGGCGGGCCTGCGTTGCTTGGGGTGCGGGCCGATCGGGATGCCACGCCCGTCGTCGTGCACCTCGACACCGCCGTCGCCCAGGATCGTGACGCCGATCCTGCGCGCGTGCCCGGCGAGATGCTCGTCGACCGCGTTGTCCACGACCTCCCACACCAGGTGGTGCAGCCCCCTGGCGTCGGTCGACCCGATGTACATCCCGGGTCGCTTGCGGACCGCCTCGAGACCTTCGAGGACGGCGATCGACGTCGCGTCATACTTCGCGGGCACGGCTGGCAACGGCTCCTCGTGTCGATGTCGGTCACGCTGCAGTGTGCCGTGCCGACGCGCGTTCGCCTGTCAGGCTCGACGCGGGATGGTCGCGGTGCGCCGGCCTAGAACAACAGCAGGTACATGATGACCACCAGCACCACGACTCCCGCGAGCAGCGACAGCAGGCGGAACGTGCGGTTGTCGTCGACCCCGGCCTCGGGGTGAGCATCCATGAACTGCTGGAACGATGCGGTGTCGGCCTCGTCGGGCCCGTGGTCGGTCGGCGTCTCGTCGTGGGACGACATGTGTCTCATCCTCCGTCATGTGATCCGGCCGTCAGGAATGTCGTGAGCACCGCGCGGGCGCGCGCGAGATTGGCCACGGGGACGTGCTCGCCCGCCTGGTGCGCCTGACCGGTCAGGCCAGGACCGTAGTTCAGGGCAGGCACGCCCGCCGCGGCCAATCGGGCGACATCGGTCCAAGCCTGCTTCGCAGACACCCGGCCACCCGCGGCCTCGATCACGGCCCGGACGAGCGGATGGTCGCGGTGCGGCGGTGCCGGTGGTGCGCGGTCGACCACATCGACGACGAGCCGCCCGCCACCGAGGTCGGCGAGCAGCACCCGCAGCTCCGCCTCCGCCTCGTCGAGGGTGCGGTCCGGCGCGAACCTGAAGTTGACGTTGACAGTGAACCGGTCGGGCACGACGTTGGGGGCGTTGTCGGTCCACGCACGGGTGGCGGTCAGCACGTCGTGGAACGCCAGCCCGTCGACCTGCCGATCGACGGGGTGACGCGCGTCGAGCGCCGCGAGCAGCGGCGCCGCCGCGGTCAGCGCGTTTACGCCGTGCCACGGGCGCGCCGAGTGGGCCGCCCTGCCGTGCACGGTGACATGGGCGTGAAGCCCGCCCGTGCAGCCGAGCTGGACCTCCAGGTCAGTGGGCTCGAGCACGATGCCCAACGAGGCGTCGCTGAGCCGCGGACGTGCCTCGAGCACCTGCGCGAGCTCGTTGCCGTCGGCGGGTCCCTCCTCCCCCGCGTACGCGACCAGCTGCAACTGGTACGGACCGTCGCGCAGCACGGGGTCCTCGAACAGGTCCATCGCGACGGCGAGGCCGGCCTTCATGTCACTGGTCCCGCGGCCGACGACCCTGTCACCGTCGACGCGCCCCGGCAGGTCACCGTCGTTCGGTGGCACGACGTCGGTGTGGCCGACCAGCAGCACGACCGGCCGATCATCCAACGGCCTGCCGACGACGAGCGAGTTGCCGATCCGGTCCACGTCCTCACCGCCGCGCTCGTAGCGC
>DATHVN010000160.1 GCA_035461305.1 Euzebyales bacterium
CGTACGCCTTCCGGATCGACCTGGACACCTACGACCTGGGCACCACGAAGGTTGTGTTCGACCGCGACGCCGAGACGACCCGCGTCCACCTCGGCGGCGTCCTCCCGCTCTCCGCCGAGAAGCGACCCGCCGCACCGCGCCGAAGGGTGTGGGCGACGCGGGCGGCCGGGGCCCTGGCCGTCGCCGGCGCAGCCAGCGCCGTTCGCCGGCGTGCCTCACCAGCCGATGTGAGGCAGCGATGAGCGTCCCGACCGGCACCGACCTGTGGCGCCTGAGTACCAGCGAACTGGCCGAGGCCATCAAAGCGCGGCAGGCAGGGCCGCGATGAATCGGCGGTCTGCCAGAGCCTTGACCCGTGGCGGTTGAGTTCTCTGTCATGGACGCCGTCGCCGGCCGTTCGCGACTGTGTGGCAAGTCTTCTCGACGGAGCGTCGCGCTCAGGGTAGCGGTCAGTCGAGCTGGGCCCGTGTCAGGTCAACGCATCGGCAGCGGCCCGTGCGTGGCTCATTGCTCGGACCGCAGGTGCTTGTCGAAGAACGCGATGATCCGTCGGCGAGCATCGCTGGCTGACGGTTGGTGGTACCTGGTGCCCGAGATCTTGGCGAGCAGCACCAACAGTGGTGTCAGATCGGCGGGGTCGTGGTCGTTCATGAACCCATGGCCAGCGTCGGGATACACCTTGACGTCATGGTCGACCCCGGCGGCCCTCAGGGCCTGGTCCAATCGCGCCGCCGCGCGGCGTCCCATCGGTGAGCGGTCCTTCGCGCCATAGCTGCCAACGATGGGGCACGCGTCGGCCAGGAACAGCTCAGCGTCCTTGGGGCAGCCGCCGTAGTTGACGCTCGCGGCCGAGAACCCCCGGCCGGGGGCGAGCGCCAACGCGTACCCGCCGCCCATACAGAACCCGATGACGCCGATGACGCCGGTGCACCCGTCGTGGCGGGCCAGCCAGGCGCGCGCCGCGTCGATGTCGTCGAATGTCCGTCCCCGCCGTGCACCCAGGTCACCGATGATGGTCCGTAGACAGCGCAGCCGGCCGCCCCAGTAGTACAGGTCCGGCGCGGCTGCCAGGTAGCCCGCACCCGCCAACCAGTCAGCGTGATCCCGAAGGTCATGACTCATCCCCGTGAAGTCGTGGAGCACCACAACGCCCGGCCACGGCCTGTCCGCTGCAGGGGTGGCCACGTAGGTCGGCATCCGCCCCAGCGGGGTGGGGATGTAGACATCGGCCATCGTCATCCTCCCAGGATGTATGCGTCGTTCCGCTCAACCGAGGCCGGCTCCCTGCCTTTCCGCCGCCGAGGAGCACGTCGAAGCGGAGAGAGCCCGCAGTCATGCCAGTCTGCCGCTGGCTGGGATGCTGAAGCAGGTCTATCGGGCTCGCCGTGTTGGCGGTGTCCAGCGTGTTGACCGTCGCGTTACCGACAGCGGGCGGCAGTGGCCTCCTCGAACATCGGTCAGTGTGCCTGCGGGGGCGTGAGCGGCCTTACGGTGAGTGGCGCGCGGGCGGGGGTGCGTACGTCGGCGTGGGTGTACACCACCTATGGCTCAGCCGGTTGGTGACCGGCCGTGTGTGACGGACGCGCGCCGCAGGAACACGGCGAGCAGGATGACGTCGACGGTGGCGATGGCGAGGTGCACCGCGATGACGGTGGGGTCGGTGGCCGTCTGTGTCAGCCACCCGTCGAGCACGGCGGCGGCGGCGAACGCCAGCCCGCCCATCCCGGATACGAGCAGCAGGCCGGCGCCGGTTGTGTACCCGAGGGTCGCTCGCCGCCACAGCAGCACGCCGCCGAGCAGCAGCACCGGCGTGCCAAGCGCGGTGTCGACGGCCCACTGGCCACGGAACGCGAGATCTTCGGTGGCGCCACCGGGCGCCGTGACGGCGGTGGCGGCCAGCCCGGCGTAGGCCAGCACCGCGACCACGAGCAGGGCGGCGCCGACGCTGCGTGCCGGGGTGTGCGCAAGCCGATCGCGGCAGGCTGGATGATCGATGCTCGTGATGACCGCGCCGAGCGTGGCCGCGCTCAGCGTGACGATCGCGACGTAGCCGAACAGCAGCGCGGTGAACGGCGCGGCCACGAGGTAGATCGCGTAGACGTACAGCGCGTAGAACAGCGCACCGGGCCACAGCAGCAGGCCGGGCAGCGAGCGGCGTCGGGTCAGCCATACGGTGGCGAGCAGGATCGGCACCACGACGACGAGGTTGGCGGCGTCACCGCCATGGGAGACCAGCACGGAGGGCGGATCACTGCCGTAGCGCGTGCCGACCTCCGCCAGGCCTGCCAGGGACGATGCGGCGATCAGGATCGCGATCACAGCCGACGTCGCGTAGCTGCCGGTCAGCGGCCGGCGCAGCGGCAGGCGACGGTCCCCGGTGCGGGCCGGGTCGGGACGGGTCGGAGTCTGCGGTCTGGTCGCCATGGTCGCCGCCTCCAATACGACTGGTCGACGATTACGTCATGCTCGGCCGCCGGCCACCTGCGTCGTGGGTCGGCGGACGTGGGCGGGTGCGCTGCCGCCGTGGTCGGTGGTGACGCGACCGGACCTGCGGGCGTCGTGCGTCGATCGCGCTCAGCCGACGACGACGAGCACTACCGGGTGTGGCCACGGTCACGCGTGGCACCGTGTGCCCGCATGGTCGGCACCATGCCCTGCCAGGCGCCTGTGACGCTGCGGCTGTACGCGCACATCGCGCCCCCTCTGCCCCCAACAGCGGCGCGGCAGCCATCCTGGCTGTCTGGCGTTGATGGCGGCCACCTACCGACACCATGCTCACCCGACGCCGCCGGAGGACCAAGGTCGAATGCCCTCGCTGGGAGGGGTCGTGCGGCCTCGCAGGCCGCGCCCGATAAGGGGCTCTACTGTCGTATCCGTGGGTCATCAGGCGCCTGCTCGTCCGGGTAGTGCGGGTTGGTAGCCGCCGAGGGCGAGCATGCCCAAGGCGATGAGCGCTTCGGGTTTTCGGAACCCGAACGCCATCCGCGTCAGCACCCGCAGTTTGGTGTTGGTGCTCTCGATCAGTCCTTGGGATAGGCCGTGCTCGACGCGGCGTCGATCGACTCGCGATGCCGGCGGATACGGCGTTGCAGCTCGACGAACGCGGGGATGCGGCAGCGCTGCGCCCAGCTGATCCAGCGGTCCAAGGCGTCCTTGCGGGCGTCGCCTTTGAGCACGAACACGTGGCGTAGGCCCTCCTTGAGCAGGTACGCGCGGTACAGCCGCGGGTCGGTCTTGGCGATCCACGCCAGCTGTTCGTGTTGCCGTTCGGTGAGGTCCTCGGGGTTCTTCCACAACGCGTAGCGGTAGCGCTTGAACTTACGCGCCGTGCCCTTCGCGCGGCCCGCGCGACGCTGGTTGGTCGCGCTGCGGTGCTCGTTTCACACCTGCCGGCGGACCTCGTCGAGCGCCTCGGTCGCCCACTTGACGATGTGGAACGGATCGGCGCAGACCACCGCCTGCGAGCAACGTTCGGCGACCACGGTGGCGATCCAGTCCGCGGCGTCGGCCGACACCTGCGTGATCAGCTTGCACCGCTGGTCACCGAGCGCGTCGAAGAACCGCCGCAGCGTCTTGGCGTCGCGGCCCGGCGCAGCCCACACCAGCCGGCCGCTGTCGTGGTCGACGACCACCGTCAGGTACTTGTGTCCACGCTTGTAGGAGATCTCGTCGATGCCGATACGCCGCAACCCGTCGAACCGGTCGACCTGGGTGTCGATGTCGGCGACCACCCGGGTCACGATCGACCCCACCGTGCGCCACACGATGCGCAGCAGCGCCGACACGGCCGTCTTCGAACAGCGCGTGACCAGCCACGCGACGGTGTCCTCGAACGCACGCGTCTGGCGCGCCTTGTGACGCGCCCACGGGAACGCGATCACCGTCACGCCGTGCTCGGCGCAGCGCACCCTGGGCGCGTCGGCCTCCAGATACACCCTGACCGTTCCCAGGTCCAGGCTGCGCCAGCGGCGTCGCCCCTCACCGGCATCCTCGTGTGGTGACACGCGTCCGCAGCGGCCGCACCGGCGTTTCTTGGGCCGCTTCGGGCGGACGTGCGCGACGACGGTCTCGGCGGCCTCGTCGACCTCCACGCGCTCGAGGACCGTGCGGTCACACAATCCCAGCAGCATCCGCCATATCCTGAGCACCGGCCGGTTCCTCCTGCGTGACGACTCTCGACAAGCCGAAACGTAGGCAGGA
>DATHVN010000161.1 GCA_035461305.1 Euzebyales bacterium
AGCGCCTGCGCCGACGGCGCGCCCGCGACGAGCGCCGGATCGCCGAGCTTGAGCAGGTCGTGTCCCGCTACCTCGGCGAGGAGCTGACGCTCGATCTCGGGGAGGACGGTCGCGCGGGTTGACGCGCCACGCCGACCCACGAATCAGGTGACCGGCAGCCGGTGACGCCTGAAGAAGGTCCACATGGCTGTGGTGGCCCCGAGCCCCCGCGGGTCCGTGCGTGGAGCATCACGAGCAGCGGGGCGTCGGGCTCGAGGTCCAGTGGGGTGTACACGGCATACGGACGCTGACCTGCCGCGTCTTCGTGCCAGCCCTCGCGCCACCGGCCCCGCGCCGCCGCACCCCTCGCGATGTCGTGGGCCGGCCGCGGTGTCGAGCGGCGCAGCCTGCTGGGCGCGCGTCGCAGACGCGCCCACCGTGCACGCACGGCTCGCGCAGCGTGTCCAGCCTGGAGGATCGCATGGCTTGCTATGTATCCCTAGCTAACGGTAGATAAACCATGCAGCTTGAGTGGGAGCCGACCGATAAGCCGGATTCTGTCAGCACCGTGGATCCACGGTGGGGCGACCATCTGTCTCGAGCCGACGTCTCCGCCGACCTCCAGCGGCCTACCTGGTGCTCAGCGGGCCACCTCGATGCACCTGCTTGGCCTTGCTCCGGACGGGGTTCACCTGGCCGCCGACGTCACCGTCGACGCCGGTGCGCTCTTACCGCACCCTTTCACCCTTACCGGCGCGGAGGGGAGCCCGCGCCGGCGGTCTGCTCTCTGTTGCACTGTGCCGCGTGTCACCACGCCTGGGGGTTACCCAGCGCCCTGCCCTGTGGAGTCCGGACTTTCCTCAGCGGACATGCGCCGCCGCGGTCGCCTGGCCGACTCCCACGGACCAGAGTACCCGCCCCAGCGGATCGCAGCGCGCGCGCACCCTGAAGCGAACCACAGACACCTGCAACCGCAAGAGCAGCGGAGTATACGCTCGGCAACCGTCCCGACGCCACCCGGTGACGTCGCCAGGGCCGGTCACCTTGGAGCGCGTCGGCGGCCCGGCACGATCACGGTCAGCCGACGACGGCCCGAAGGTCCTCGACCAGGCGCTGGTACGCGGCGATCTCGACCGCCAGCGGTGCGATGGCCTCCTTGACCGCCTCGGCGATCTCGGAGTGGTACTGGCGGCGGACCCACTGACCGTAGCGCTTGGCGCCTGTCGCGATGGCCCGTTCACGCACCACTCGGAAGATGATCCAGCCGATCAGGCCACCGACCGCGAGCGCGATCGGCAGCGAGATCCCGGCAACCGTCGGCGGCTGGGTCATGGGCAGCTCGAGGTAGCTCGATGCGGCGATCACCAGCAGCCAGACGATGCCTGCGATAGCCAGCAGCTCGAACACGCCCCAGGCCAACGACAGCGGCCGCCACCACGAGCGGCGGGGCGGCGAGGCGGTCACACGGGCGAGCGCGTCGCTGGTCAGCCGCTGCAGCGGCTCGCTCGCCTTGAGCGCCACCTCGCGCAGTCGCGACCGCCACGGTCTGGTCAGCCCGCGGCCGTACTGGACGCTGAGCTCCTGCAGCGCGTGCTGCACGGCGACCGGTGACGGATCCCGCGCCTCGGGGTCGAAGTCCTCGAGCGCGAACGTCGACGATGGGCTTCGCCGAGGGATGATGCTCGACAGCGCGCGCAGCGCGGGCGGCCGTGTCGCCCGGCGGGCGGCGATGGTGTACCGCTGCGCCTCCGCCGCCGCACGATCGTCAACCCTGGCCGCGGCCGCGACCACGTCCACGAGGGGATCGGGATCGAGCGGCTTCTCGGGCGGCAGCCCCAGGTGGGCGGCGAGGTCGTCGGCGGCCTTGCGGAGGTCGCCGTCGATGCGCTGCAGTGCCGCGGTGCGCCGGTCCACCAGCTCGGACAGAGCGTTTCGCAGCTTTCCCATTCCCGTGCCCTCGGTGGCCGAGATCGGGTAGATCTTGACCTTGCCCAGACCCTCGCTCGACAGGATGCGCCGCAGGTCGGTCACGCACGCGTCGCGCTCGGCGGCGACGAGCTGGTCAACCTTGTTCAGCGCGACCAGTTGCACCTCGGCGTGCTGGCGCAGGTCCTTGAGGTAGCCGCGGTGCAGGATGCCCTGCGCGTACTTCTGGGGGTCGAGCACCCACAGCAGCACGTCGACCCGTTGCACGAGCTTGTCGACCGTCGCCTTGTGGTCGGCGCGGATCGAGTCGTGGTCGGGCAGGTCGAGCACGATCAGCCCGGTGTCGAGCCCGATCCTGGCCTCGGGTGTGAACCGTTTCCGGACCTCCAGCCAGTCCAGCAGCGAGTCGGCGCCCTCGATGTCGCCGACGACCAGCGCCACCGGGTCGGTCGTCGTGGGACGGCGCACCCCGACCTCGGCGACGTCGTCACCGGCCAGCGTGTTGAACAGTGTCGACTTGCCGCTGCCCGTGCCGCCGGCGAGCGCCACGACGATCGCCGCGTCCCCACGGGCCAGCCGCTCACCTGCGTTGGCACGTACGGCCGACGCACGGCCGACGGCCTCCTCGGGCATCATCCCACGGCTGGCGTCGACCGCACGCTCGAGCGCGTGTAGCCGGGGTGCGAGCTGCCTGCCCGCGCCCGAGTCCCGTTCCTGCGTCAGTTCAGCCACGACCGCACCTTCTGGACGGCTTCTGTGCGCTCGTCGAGCTGGTCGATCAGCTTCGGCGACGGGGCCGCCGCGGCGAGCACCTCGGTGAAGCGACGCCGGTGCACCGCGAGCAGCTCGGTGAAGCGCCGTTCGAGGTCGGAGCGTGCGTTGCTGATCAGCCAGCGCATGTTCGCGGCGCCGAGCACCCGTGTCAGCAGCGCCTGGTTGGCGGCGCCAGCGGCCGTCGCGATGCCGGCCTCGGCGCCGGTCAGCCCGGCGGTCTGTGCGAGCGTCGCGATGATCGCCCCCGTCGCCGTGGCGTTGATCACCACGGTCAGCCAGCGTGCCCGCAGGCGACGCTTGGCACCCTTGGTCTCGACGAGCCGGACGACCGTGGCCTGCCACTCGTCGACGGTCTTGCGCGTCCGGGCCTCGAGGTCGGGCGGTGGCTCGGCCAGCGCCGGGTTGGCTTCGAGCAGGTCGTTGCCGGCCGGCACGGTGCCCCACTCATTGACGATGCGCCCCGACGCGAGCTCCAGGAGCTGCGACGCGAGATCGGCGACGTCGGTGGCGACCGCCTCGCGGACCTCCTCCTCCTCCTCCGCGCGGTCGCCGCTCAACGCGCTCATCAGGCTGCGCGCCCAAATGCTGGCGCGCTCGCCGGCTCGCTCGACCAGCGCGAGCATGCCGCTGGTTCCGGCGAAGCGGTTCCAGCGCTGCAGCACCTCGTCGCGCATGGCGCGCCCGTCGTCGAGGGCGTTTCTGAAGTCGTGCCGCGACTGCGCAATCGCGCGGTTGATGACGTCGTTGAGCACGGTCAGCGTCGCAGTCTCGTCCTCGACCCAGCCGATGAGCCCGGCCACGTCGGTGCTCATGATGCCGAGCGCCCCCTCGATGGTCTGGCGCCGACGCGACCGGCGGACCAGCGGTCCCGAAAGCTCGCGCAGCCACCGTTCGATGCTGCCGACGGCCGGCCGCGGGAGGCGCTCGTCGATGACGCGGGCGGTCTCGACGGTGAACAGGTCGGGCTCGATCGCGGCGCTTTCGGCCAGCTTGGTCCGGAAGTCGCCGACGAGCTCGTCGACGTGCTCGCTGTCGACGCGTGTCAGCGCCACCGCGAGCGCGGTCCTCCGGGCGCCGGCACGGACCAGGTAGCGCATCGACTCCTGATCGGCGTACTTGGCCGCCGAAGTGCACCACAGCCACACATCGGCGGCGTCGAGAAGCGCGTCGGCGATCTCTCGGTTGCGCGCCGACAGCGAGTCGATGTCGGGTGCGTCGACAAGGGCGAGGCCCAGCGGCATGTCCTCGTCGCGGATCAGGTGCAGCCGTGCGGTCTCGTCGCCACCGTCGAGCTGCGCACGCTTGCCCCGCAACTCGACCCGTACGAACTCGGACAGTACGCGGTCGTCGGCGAACCAGTGGGCGTCGACCGGATGCACGATGAGCACCGGGTTCTCCGTCGTCGGGCGGATCACCCCGGTGCGCGACACAGCTCGACCGACGAGCGTGTTGACGATGGTCGACTTGCCCGACCCGGTCGTGCCGCCGATCACCACGAGCAGCGGCGAGCCCAAAGAGCTGATCCGCGCGATGAGCCCGTCGATCTCCCGACGCAGGTGGTCGCGCTCCGCGCGGCGCTCGGTGGCCTGCTGTGCGGACAGGGAGAACGAGCACGCCGAGATCACCTGGCGCAGGTCGCGCAACGCCGTGACCATCGGCGCGGTGTCGGTTGCCTCGTCCATGTCCTCCAAGCCTGCATCATCCGTCCGGAGCTCATGCGCGGGTGCGACCGGAACCATGACAGATGCTAGTTGCCCGTGATCAGGCGGTCGCGGCGAAACCTCCGGACAGCAAAGCGCATGAGCAGCAACGTTAGCAACCACAGGACGCATCCGAGGCCAACAAGGAGAGCAAGGTCGAACAGCAGCAGCCCCGTGACCTGTGCGATGACGAGGCCCACGACGGGCACGACGACGATGCCGCCGATCTGGCTGGCCTCCTGGAAGGTCTTGACGCGGGCCGAGATCAGCACGATGAGCGTCAGGCCGACGCCGGCAGCGGCCGGCGCCACCCAGACGATCAGGACCACCCACACGAGGTTGGGAAACACCGGCGGCAGACCGTATGCACCGAGCACGACGTTGGCGATCGCCGCGTAGCACGCCGCGCTGACCAGCGTCACTAACGTCGCGACGATCCACGGTGCGGCCAGCTTGCCGAGGAACAGCTCCCGGTCCGTGGTCGGGCTGTGCAGCAGGCCCTCCAGCGTGCCCCGCTCACGCTCCCCGACGACACTGTCGGCTGCCGTCACGCTGGCGACCATGATGGGCACGAGCAGGAACAGCGGTGCGAAGACGTACACCAGCAGCAGCACGATGGCCTCCTGGCCGGGCGTTGACGACGACGGCGTCAGCGGCGACGTCACCCGCGCCAGAAGCGGCTGCAGCTCCGCAGCCAGGGTCTCGGGGCTGCCGGCGGTTGCGAGCAGCGCGATCGGAGGCACCAGCAGCAGGACGACCGGCACGACGACGATCGGGATCAGCACCGCGCGGCTGCGGCGCACCAGCCGCAGGTCGCGTCCCGCGATTGCCCGCACGGCGCGCGCATCGGTGCCCGCCATCACCGTTCCTCACGCATCGCTCGTCTCCGCCGCGTCGTGGTGCAGGGCGAGGTAGAAGTCCGTGAGGGTCGGCTGGTCGATCGCCACGCCGTAGACGTCGACGCCCCCGTCGACCAGCGCGCGGACGAGGTCCGGGACGCTGTCGTAGCCCACCCCGTGCAGGCGCACGGCGCCGTCCTCGAGCGGTTCAACGGTGTACGTCAGGTCGGCCGCGGCCTCGGCCACGCGGGTCCTGTGCGCATCGGCGACCTCGAGGCGCAACCCGCGCGCCGCGACCCGCCCGGCCAGCTCCCCCGGCGTGCCCAGTGCCACCATGCCGCCCCGCTGCAGGACGGCGACGTGATCGCAGACCTGCGCCGCCTCGATCAGGTCGTGGGTCGAGAGCACGATCGTGCGCGACTGCGAGCCGGCCAGGTCGGCGATGAGCTGCCGCACGCCGTGCGCCGCCATCGGATCCAGCGATGCGGTGGGCTCGTCGAGCAGCAGCAGAGAGGGATCGGCCAGCAGCATCCGCGCCAGCGCGAGGCGCTGGCACATGCCATCGCTGTAGTGCTCCACGCGATCGTCGAGCCGGTCGTCGAGGTGGAACGACACCACCAGGTCCTCGATCCGCTCGCTCGCGCGGTCCGGATCGAGGCCGTACAGGCGCGCGACGAACTCGAGGTTCTCCCGACCGGTCAGGCGTCGGTCGACCGCGGGGCGGGCCAGCATGACCCCGGTCCGACGCCGCACCTGGGCGCCGTTCTCGACCGGGTCCATGCCGAACACACGGACCGTCCCAGCTGTCGCGGCCAGCACCCCGCTGATCAGCCGCAGCGTCGTCGTTTTGCCCGCACCATTGTGGCCCAGCAGCCCCAGCACACCGCCGGTCGCGACCGAGCACGTCAGGTCGCGGACGGCGGTGATGTCGCCGAAGGTCCGGGTGACCGAACGTAACTGGACGATCTCGTCGCCGTCGGCGGCCACGCGGTCAGGAGCCCGCGGGCTCGACCAGCAGTCGCCCGCACTGGACGCACCTGGCCAGGCCGAGCTCTCCGATCTCGCGACCCTCCTCGAGCTCGCCCGCGGTCAGCTGGATGTGACAGCCCTGGCACGTGCCGTCGCGCAGCTCCGCCAGTGCCACGCCGTCCTTGCGTGCCCGCAAGCGGTCGTACCGTGCCATGATGCCCGGCGACAGCGGGGCGGCGGTCTCGTCGCGGAGACGCCGCTGGTTCGCCAGCTCGGCATCGATGTCCGTTGCCGCCGCGTCGCGGACCTGCTCGAGTGGCGCGACCTCGTCACGCAGCTCCTGCTGCCGCGACTCCAGCGTCTTGACGGTCGCGGTAAGCTCATCGTGGTTCTCCATCGCCTCGAGCAGCTCGTCCTCGAGGTCGCGTTTGCGTGACTTCAGCGACGAGAGCTCGCTGCGGAGTGCGGCTACCTCGCGCTCGGTCACGATCGAGCCCGAATACATCCGCGCCTCCTCCGCCTTGCGGCGGCTGTCGAGCGCGTCGATGTCATGCTCGAGGCGCTTCTGGCGGCGGTCGACGGCGAGGAGCTCGTCGCGGGCGGCGTGGTGGTCGGCGGCGACCTTGTCGAGCAGCGCCGCGCGGTCGTCCAGCGCCTGCTGCTCGGGCAGGTTGGCACGGCGGTGCTGCAGGCGGCGGATCTCGGTGTCGAGCTGCTGCACGCGCAGGAGGCGCTGCTGTTCCTCGGGACTCGCCTTGGTCACAGTGCGCCCTTTGGTCCGCGGTGCGCGCAGTAGTCCGACCACGGCTCGGTGGTCGTCTTCGACGCTAGCAGCCTCGCAGCGAGCCGCCGAGCCGACGCCATCGCGGCCACGCGCTCGCGCAGCGCCGGCAGCGCGGCCGCCTCGGTCGCGTGGTGCCCCGCATCGATGACCGACAGCCCCATGGTCAGCGCGTCGAGCACGACGTGGTGGCGAAGGTCTCCGGTCACATACAGCTCGGCGTCCGCGACGCGCGCTGCATCCAGCAGGCCGTCACCGGCTCCACCGCACGCCGCAACGCGCTCGACCGTCCGGTCCAGCGGGCCTCCGACCCGCAGGTGAGGCGCGGGTAGTGCCGCGGCGAGACGATCGGCAAGCTCGCGTACCGGCGTCGCCCGCCGCAGGGTGCCGATGCGCCCCAGCCCGAGCGAGGGGTCCCGTTCGAGTGGCTCGAGCGGGGTGACGTCCATGAGGCCGAGCGCCTCGACCACGGGCTCGGTCGTACCGGGGACTGCCGCATCGAAGTTGGTGTGGACGGCCAGCACGGCGATGCCCTGGCGGGCCGCACGCAGCGCGAGCACGCCGGCCGCGGTGTCCGGCGTCAGCCGCGGCAGCGGTCGGAACAGCAGCGGGTGGTGGGCGATCAGCAGGTCCACCGAACGCTGCTCGGCCTCGTGGAGCACCGCCAGCGTGACGTCCAGGCTCACCATGGCGGTCGTCACGGCGTCGCCGGGGTCGCCGACCTGCAGGCCGACCGAGTCCCAGGCGGCCGCGGTGTCGGGGGCGTAGCAGGCCGCGACGACGTCGATCCACGCGGACAACCGGTCGGCACCCATGGCGGCACAGGCTAGCGCTGGTCCGCCGGTTGATGCGCGTTGCCCTCGGGCACACTGGGACGTCGGATCGCGGCCAGGACGTGCCGCGGTCGCGACACGCCCTGGGAAGAGGACCGGACGAGCCGTGGCGGCCACCACCACCCACCGCGTCCACGCCAGGCGGATCTGGCGGGAGCGCCGCACGCGATGGATGGCGGTGGTGGGCGATGCGCTCGACCGGCGCGAGGCCGATCGGCTGCTCGCACGCATCGAGCGGTGGTACCCCGACGCGTACGAGGCGCTGGTGTCGCTGTACGGCGGCGACGTCGACGTTCCCGCGTTCCTCGACACGCTCCTGGAGACGGTGCTTGCGACCGTCGCCGGGCGCTCCAACGCACTGCAGACCCTCGACGCGGCCCGTGAGGTCGACCCACAGTGGTTCCTCGACGAGGCGATCGTCGGCTACGTCTGCTACGTCGACCGCTTCGCCGGCGCCCTGGCGGGCGTCGTCGACCGCATCGGCTACCTGCAGGAGCTCGGCGTCAACTACCTGCACCTGATGCCACTGCTCGCGCCACGCGAGGGCACCAACGACGGTGGCTATGCCGTCGCCGACTACCGCGCGGTCGACCCCACGCTCGGCACGATCGACGACCTGCGCGACGTCGCCGATGCGCTGCGCGACCGCAACATGAGCCTGTGCATCGATATCGTCGTCAACCACACCGCGCGCGAGCACGAGTGGGCGCAGCGTGCGATGGCCGGTGAGCAGCGGTACCGCGACTACTACCTGATCTTCGAGGACCGCGAGCTGCCGGACGCTTACGGGCGCACGCTGCCGGAGGTCTTCCCGGACCGCGCACCGGGCAACTTCACATGGGTCGACGAGGTCGACGGCTGGGTGTGGACGACCTTCCACCACTACCAGTGGGACCTCAACTACGCGAATCCGGACGTGTTCGCGGAGATGCTCACGATCATCTGCGACCTGGCGAACGTCGGCGTCGAGGTGTTCCGCCTCGACGCGGTGCCGTTCATGTGGAAACGGATGGGCACCGACTGCCAGAACCAGCCCGAGGCCCATCTGCTCCTCGAAGGGCTCCGTGCGCTGCTCCGGATGGCCGCACCGGCCGTGCTGTTCAAGGCGGAGGCGATCGTGCCGCCGGGCCAGCTGGTCCAGTACCTGGGCGCGCACGAGACCCAGCGCCCGGAGTGCGACCTCGCGTACCACAACCAACTGATGGTCATGCTGTGGTCTTCGGTCGCGTCGCGCGACGTCCGACTCGCAGCACATGCACTGGGCCGCATGCGCACTCCACCGCCCCAGACGACGTGGATGACGTACGTACGCTGCCACGACGACATCGGCTGGGCGATCACGGAGGAGGACGCCGCGGCCACCGGCGTCGACGGCTTCGGGCACCGCTCGTTTCTCATCGCCTTCTTCACCGGCGACTTCCCCGGCTCATTCGCGCGGGGCGCGCGCTTCGGCTTCAATCCGCAGACGGGTGACGCGCGGACGTCGGGGACGGCCGCCTCGCTCGCGGGCATCGAGCAGGCGCTGGAGCTCGACGACCCCCTCCTGCTCGACGCGGCGGTGTCGCGTCTGCTGCTGCTGTACGCGACGATCTTCGGGTGGGGTGGCATCCCCCTGCTGTACATGGGCGACGAGGTCGGACTGCGCAACGACCACTCGTACCTCGCCGACCCGTCCCGCGCGGAGGACAACCGGTGGATGCACCGGCCGTACATGGACTGGGAGGCCGCCGCCCGCCGGCGCGACTCGGACACGCTCGAGGGCCGGCTGTTCGCCGGCTTCCGCCGGCTCGCCGAGGCGCGAGCGTCCACGCCGCAGCTGCAGGACATGGGATCGACCGTCCGTCCGCTTGACCATGACAACCCGCGCGTGCTGGCGTGGGTCCGCCGCCACCCGAGGTTCGGCACGATGCTCGGCCTGGCCAACGTCGACGACGCGGCGCAGTCAGTCGCGACGGAGCTACGCGGCAGGGCCGCGTTGCGCAACCCGAAGGACGTGCTCGGGCTCTGGCCGGCCGACGTCCGCGACGGCCGCATCCACATGCCGCCTCTGTCGGTCCTGTGGGTCACCGACAGCTGATCGACGCGACGTTCTAAGCTGGAGCGGCCAATAAGGGGGCGTAGCTCAGCGGAAGAGCGCTCGCCTTACAAGCGAGAGGTCACTGGTTCGATCCCAGTCGCCCCCACAAACCGTCTCTGACCTGCAGTTTTCCACACCCACCTCCTTGACGTGTCGCCGCACACCGCTTAGACAGACGGTAACGATGCGGATCTCTGGGAGGCGGAAGATGGCCGGACTACGACTCGGCGAGGACGCGCTCGTGCGGTCGTGGGTGCGATCGATGCGCGCACGCAACCTCGCCGAGACGACGATCACCCACTACACGAGCAGCGTCGACCAGCTGCTCGACCACGCCCGCGCACGAGGCCATGATCCGCTGACCCGCGAAGCCATCGAGGAGTACCTGGGCACGCTCGCTCGCGAGCGCAAGCCCGCCACCGTGTCGTTCCGGTACCGCGCGCTGCAGCAGTTCACCAAGTGGCTGGCGGACGAGGAGGAGCTTCCCACCGATCTGATGGCCAGGATGCGCCCGCCGCAGGTGCCCGAACAGCCCGTCCCCGTCCTGACCGAGGAGCAGATGCGCGCGCTGCTGGCCACCTGCGCCAAGGGCAAGGGGTTCGTCGACCGCCGCGACCACGCCATCATGCGCATGTTCCTCGACACGGGCATGCGCCTGGCCGAGCTGGCTGGGCTGCGCATGGGCGACCTCGACCTCGACGTCCACCAGGTCGCGCACGTCACGGGCAAGGGCAGCCGCGACCGCGCGTGTCCGTTCGGCGCCAAGACCGCCCAGGCCCTCGACCGCTACCTGCGCGTCCGAGCACGGCACAAGCTGGCCGACTACCCGCACCTGTGGCTCGCCGAGAAGAACCGGCCCGCCATGACGCCGTCGGGCATCCGGCAGATGATCACGCGGCGAGGGCTACAGGCCGGAGTCGACGGCGTACACCCGCACCAGTTCCGCCACACCTTCGCCAACGAGTGGCTGTCCGAGGGCGGGACAGAGGGCGACCTGATGCGGCTGGCCGGCTGGCGCTCCCGACAGATGCTGCAGCGCTACGGCGCAAGCGCCGCCGATCAGCGAGCCCGCGAAGCACACAAACGCCTCTCCCCCGGCGACCGGATCTAGGTCAGACGCCGCCGCAGGCCTTCGTCGACCGAAGTTCTCGACAGGAGCTTCGAGGCCTCTCCTTACCGCTCGCCGAGCAGTCGCTGCCGTCGGCGAAGTCGCTTGTCACGTTTCGGCGCCTGAATGCGCCTAGTAGAGGGCGACAGGGCTTCTGTGGCCGTGGGGGCTGGCGGGAGCCAGGGTCCGAGAGATCGGAGTCATGCGATGCCCACCGAGCACTGCGAACGTCGAGAAGCACGGGGGTTCGTCGGCTGCGCAACGACGGCAGCGTGCACGGCTTGCCGCGCATGCGATGCATGCCCGCCACGACAGCCGCGCCGTCACCGCGAACGCGCGGCGGGTGTTCCTCGACAGGTTCGAGCACCAGGTCGACCCGGACGGGGTGTTGCCGGTCGCGGAGCGACGTCGGCGGGCGGAGCACGCCAAGCGCGAACACATGTTGCGGTTGGCGCTCGGCGCAGGTCCGCCGCCGACGCGCAGCGGGAGGTTCGCGGTGACCGTACGGTCCGACAAGTCGCGGTCGCTGGTTGATGCGGTGACCGACGCCGCGATCGCGGCGCTGTTGCCCGCGGACCGTCGACTGTCGATCACGGTGGCCGAGCACCGTGACCGCGCCCACGTCGACGCGGCTGTCGATCGGCTGCTGCCGCGTAACAGATCGTCGGACGCCGAGCGCGAGCGAGTGCGGCACGCGGCGCTGGACCGCCTCGCGCTGTCTCGTTCGCGGCGGGTCGCGGCGGCCCGCTACCGCGGCCTCGCCAAGACACGTCGGCGGTGGTGCCGATGACCGCCGACCGGCCCGCGTGGTTCCAAGGCGAGCCACTGCACGTTCACGTCAACGCCGAAGCAGCCGCGCTCCTGCGCGACGCGTTCGACCGCATCGCCCGGCTCGACCCGACCGCGCCGGCGGCGGCGATCGGGCTGGAACTGCGGCTGTACGACGGCCGGCCGGTGCGGTTGTCGGTCCGGCTGACCGACGCCGGCGAGATCCGCGACGCCGACGACGCGCAGTGGCGTCGGACGGTGTCGCGTACGTCGACGTGGCGGGCGACTTCGAGACCCATGTCGCCGCCAGGCGCGTGCTGGATGCCGTAATGCGTCCGTACTCGAGCTTCCGAGGTCTGAGCAGGCTGCCGCGGCGCTGGACGCTGCCCGTGTTGATCAGGCGCTGGACGGCCGCGAGCCTGCGGCCGGACCGCTGGAGGCCATGGTGCAAGAACCCGTGCGCGCTCGCGCGCTACGTGCCGCCGCCCGATCACGCGGTCAACGACTCGCGGACGCTCGCCGCCGCCACCGCGCCCTCGAACTCGACGACGGCCGGCAGCGGGACCGATGACTGGCACCGCGCTCCGCCAGTGGAACTTGCAGTCCGCTGGCATGACCGATCGAGCGCGGTTAGGCGTCGGCGCGGCCGCTTCCAGTGCGGCTGCAAGTGGCGTGCAAGGTCGGTCGGACTCAGCGCCGGACGGGCGTCCTGGGCGCACGTACCGCCTCGCGGTGAACAGTCGACAGGCGATCATGAACGGTTCGACCACGAGTCTGAGGCGCGGCCGTGACGGCCTTCGTGGCGGGACCGCCTACGGAGACCCAACCGCGAGCATCCGTGCACGACCGCGATGTTTGCATCACGCATCGTGGATGCAAGGGTGTGGTCAGGTGGTCGCCTCGCTGCTCGTCGTGGCGTCGGTGCCCGTCGGTGAACCTTGCTCGTGCAGGTAGCAGCTGATGGTCACGTCAGTCGCTCCGATCCGTGCCGGTGACGCGGGTGCGAGTGTCGCCCTATTACGTCGAGCAGGTCGCACCTGATCGTCACGACTACTACGCGGGGCACGGTGAAGCGCCTGGCGTGTGGCACGGCGCCTTCTCCGACCACCTCGGGCTGTCAGGCGAGGTCGCCGCCGACGACTTGCGCGCCGTCCTCGACGGCCGGGATCCGACGTCCGGCGAGCAACTCAAGCCGCAGCGAAACCGACGCGTGGCCGCGTGGGACGTCACGTTCTCGCCGCCGAAGTCGATCTCAGCGCTATGGGCGCTCGCCCCCGACGACGCCCGCCGCGACGTGCGCGAGGCGCAGGCCGCCGCAGTGGACGCCGCGGTCGGCTACCTCACCGCCCACGCGTGCGTCGCCCGGCTCGGCCGCAACGGCGTCGACCGCCAGAACGGCGCCCAGCTCGGGTTCCTACGAGCGGACTTCACCCACCGCTGCTGCCGCGAAGGCGACCCCCAACTTCACACCCATTCGCTTCTGGCGAACCTTCTGCAGACGCCCGACGGCCGCCGCGGGACGGCGGGTTGCTGTTCCAGCACGCCAAGGCCACCGACGGCGTCTACAGGGCCGCCCTGCGCGCCGAACTCGCCCGCCGCCTCGGCGTCGCCTGGGAGCGCCGCGACGAGCAGTGGGAGATCGCCGGCATCCCACCCGGCCTATGCCGCCAGTGGTCCAAGCGGCGCAGCCAGATCACCGCCGCCCTCGCCGCCCGCGGCCTCGACCCCGATACCGCCTCCGGTCGCGCCGCGCAGACCGCCGCCCTGGCCACCCGCCAGCGGAAAGTGCGGGTCGGTGACGGCCGGCCGCTGCACGACCGCTTCATCCGTGAGGCGATCGCCGCCGGCCACGACCCCAGCGACGTCCTCGAGGCGACGCTGCCCACGCGGCTGCGACGCCGCCACCACCAGCACACGCCGCCCATCGAGCCAAGCCCACGCCTGCTCGACGCCATGACCGGCCCCGACGGCGTCACCAAACGAGCGTCGAGCTTCTCCCGCCGCGACGCGGTCATCGACCTCGCCAGCCGCTCGGCGATCCATGGCACGACCGCTGAGCTCGCCGCCGCTCGCGTCAACATCCTCGTCGATCGGCTGCTACGCGATGACCGCGTCGTCCCCGTCCTCGCACCCGCCGCCCGCACGACCGGCGAACTGCTGCGCGTCCGTGACGCCAGCGGCCGCATCCTGCGGACGGTGGATCGGTTCGAACGGCGCTACACCACCGTCGACCTGCTCACCGCCGAAACCGAACTCCTTCAGCGCGCGGCCGGCCGACGGCACGCCGGTGTCGCACGCATCCCACACCACACCGTCGACCAGGTCCTCGCCACACACCCAGGTCTCGACGCGGACCAGCAGAGCATGGTCCGCACGTTGGCGTCGTCGGGTGCGGGCGTCGACGTCGTGGTCGGCAAGCCGGGACCGGCAAGTCCACGGCGCTCGCCGCCTACCGCGCCACCCTCGACGCGACAGGTATCCCCGTGATCGGTGTCGCACCATCCGCGACCGCCGCCCACCAACTCGCCATGTCCGCCGGCATCACCGACACCGCCACTGTCGACCGGCTCCTCGTCGAACTCCACCACCGCCGCCGCAGCCTGCCGCACGGCGTCGTCGTCGTGCTCGACGAGGCCGCCATGTGCCCCACCCGCACCCGCCTCGCCCTCCAACGCGCCGTCGACGCCGTCGGCGGCAAGGTCGTCGATGTTGGCGACCACCGCCAGATCCCCTCGGTCGACGTCGGCGGCGGCCACTACGCCCTCACGCAACGCCTCGGCGCCACCGTCCTCGGGCA
>DATHVN010000162.1 GCA_035461305.1 Euzebyales bacterium
TCATGACTGGTGTGGAAACGATGGACGGTCCTCGCCGCCCTGCCGGTCTGCGTGCTGATGAGCGGCTGCGAGCTGCGTACGCAGGTCGGGATCGTCGTCGATGGCGACGGCGCCGGTGCGCTGTCGTACACGTTGGCCGCCGACGACGAGCTGCGCCGGGCGGCGCGCCGCGCCGGTGCCGACCCGCTGGAGGCCCTGGCTGCGACAGGCGAGGGGCTGCCGGGCTGGCGGGTCGACCGTGGGACCGAGGGCGCCCTGCAGGGTGTGACCCTCACGACGACGTACGACGACCCAGCGGACCTCGCACGGATCAGCGACCAGTTCGCCAATGCGCTGGCGGCGCCTGAGCTGCGGCCGCTCGGCCCGCTGCGCCTGGTGATGGACGACAGCACGGTCGACCTGCGGGGCAGCGCGGCCCTCGTGCTGGACGCCGCCGCCGTGCGGGAGCTCAGCCTGCGTCCGGCCCGCGCGCGAGAGGTCCTCGACGACAGTGTTACGCTGCGAGTCGAGGCCCGCATGCCGGGGGATGTGCTCGAGACCAACGCGGACGCGCGGGGCGACGACGACAGCGTCTCGTGGACGATCGCGCCCGGGCAGCGGCGCACCCTGCACGTGGTCGCGCTGCGGCCGTGGACGCTGGCGCGGCTCAGCCGCCTCCTGATCACCGCCGAGGGCGTGCTGGCGCTTGCGATCGGCATCGCCCTGCTCTACGGCTGGCGCCGTGCCACGCAGCAGCGTCCGGCGTTGCCGGCCTGACGCATCTGGGACAGATGAGGCCGCGGGCGGTCGCGATCCATCCCCAGGTCGGCGCGGCCCGGCGACGTGGGGACAGTTGCGACATGGAGGTGAGATGCGGTCGATTCGGCCGCGGGGCAGGATGTCAGGCGTTCGCACCCTCGTGCTCGGCGCGGATGCGCGCGCGTTCGCTGCGCACGTGGTGCGCCTTGGACTTCGCCCTGGCGACGCGCTCGGGCACGCCGTCGGCCAGCAGGCGGTCCATGACCTCCTGGTCGACCTGCGCCTCGACATGGATCTCGTCGGACCGGTCGGCCGTCGCCACCGCGCCCTGCGGGGCGGCCTGGCCGCCCTGCGTCTGCGCTGCGGGTAGCGCCGTGGCCGCCGCCGCTACCTCGTCGGCGCCGAACTGGGGGGTCAGCTCGAGCAGCTGGCAGTGCTCGCGCCATCGCGCGATGGTCTCGTCGCCCGCGTCGGCCATGTTCAGCCGGCGGGTGCTGGCCTTCTGCGCGATCTTGTCCCAGCGGTCATCGTCGGTCGGCACCACCTCGACGTCGCAGACCACGTCGGCGACGAGACTGCGGGTGTCCTTGCCTCTGGCGTTCAGGCGGACGGTCTTCGTCTGGCCGAGGCCCGGCACCTGCTGCTCGCCCGGACCGTGGAGCAGGTAGATCTTGTCGCCGTCGGCGACGAACCAGACCGGCTGGGTGTGCTCGGGGATCACCTTGCGCCGGCGCCCGTTACGACGCTCGGGCACCGTGACCCAGATGATCGTGCTCTTCTTGACGGCGGCGGCGAACGTGGCCTCGGCGGCCGTGCGGGCGCTGCCCCCACCCTCGGGCTCCACGAAGAACGGCACCCGGCCGACCTCGTCCTCGCCGATGAAGAACGTCAGCTCGTGCTCACCGAGGTCGTCGATGGTGACGTTGCGCAGTTCGGTGAGGAAGCGGTCCTCGAACGCCTCACCGGACAGCTCGATGCGCGCCGGCGACGACTCGACCAGCACGCGGCCTCGGGCGTCGCGCAGCACGAAGTGCTCGACGTAGACACCCTGGGGTCCCTGGTACTCGCGGATCACAAGGAAGGGGCGGGCGGTCCCGGGCACACCGCCGGCGATGCGCACGATCGGGTCGAGGACCGCCCGGTCGACACGGGCGGCTCGGTAGACCTCGCTGTCGATCGCGAAGGCCTGGTGCAGGTCGGCGCGTGCCAGTGTGGGACCCTTCGACTCTTCAACGCCTCGGGTGGCCCCGCACGGCAGGTCGCCGGCGGGCGCTGGCGGACAGTATAGGGAATGCGGGCCGCCGGGCCCCACGCGCGATGGCCGTCGCGCGACCGTGACACCGAGCGTGGAAGATGACCACCGACCACGGCATCGCCGCCGACGACGCGCCTCCCCGATCGAGCGCGGTCGAGGCCCTCGTCGACGCACCGAATGCCCGCATCGCGCTGCTCGTGGTGGGAGTCGTCGCGGTCTCGTCGGCGGCGGTCCTGGCACGGATCGCGGTGGCCCCGGCACTTGCGCTGGCGTGGTGGCGCACGGCGGCGGGGGCGCTGGCACTGACCCCGATGGCGCTGCGCTCGGGCATCGTCCCGGACCGGCGGCAGCAGCTGCTGCTGGCCGCGTCCGGGTTGCTGCTCGCCGTGCACTTCTGGTGGTGGTTCCTCTCGCTGGACCACACCACCGTCGCGGCGTCGGCGGTCCTCGTGTCGATGTCGCCCGTGGCGGTCGGAGCCGGCGCGGCGTGGCTGCTCGGTGAGCCGCCCGGCCGTCGGACGTGGGTGGGCCTGGTGCTGACCGTCGCCGGCGCGGTCATCATCGTCGCCGACGACGTTGGCGGCGCGACCGCCCGGGCGCTGCTCGGCGACGCCCTGGCGTTCGCCGCGGCGCTGGCCATGGCCGGCTACCTGCTGCTGGGGCGGTACGCGCGCAGGACGCTGCCGGTCAGCGTGTACGCGACCTGGACCTACGGCAGCGCCGCGCTGGCACTGCTGGCCGTCGCGGTCGTGACGGGCACGCAGCTCGGCATCACGGAGCCCTTCGACCGTGCGACCTGGCTCGCGATCGCGGCGTTGATCGTGGGTCCACAGCTGCTGGGCCACACCGTGTTCAACCTGGTGCTGGGCCGGGTGTCGGCGACGGTGGTGGCGGTCGTCATCATCGCCGAACCGGTCGGCGCGACCGTGCTGGCGGCCGCGGTCCTCGGCGAGGCACCCGACGGGTGGTTCTACCTGGGCGCCCCGCTCGTGCTGCTCGGCGTGCTGCTGGCGGTCGGGCCCGGCCGGCGTGGATCCGGCTGACGCGTCACAGCCGCTCGAGCACATCGTGGTCGTCGAGGAACGCCCACAGGCCGTCGACGAGGTCGAGCGTCGCGAGTCCGTCGCGGTCGACCCAGGCGACGTCGTCGGCGTCGTCGCCGGCGGCCGCGGAGCCCGAGGCCGTCGCCCAGAAGTCGAGGATGACGTAGTGGGCCCGCTCGCTGATGCGCTCGGCGATGCCGCACAGGCGACCGACGGTCACATCCAGCCCGGTCTCCTCACGCAGCTCGCGCCGCACCGCTGCCTCGAGCGTCTCGCCCGGCTCGACGCGGCCGCCGGGCAGGGACCACCTGCCCATCGCGACACCCTGGCGACGACGGACGAGCAGCAGATGGCCGTCCCGGACGCACACTGCGCCGACGGCGACCTCGGGGCGGGGTGCGCGCGTGGCCACCCGGTGATCGTACGCTCCACGGCGGGCCGGGTGGCTGAATCGTCGCCACCCCGCGGCCGATGCACGGAGGTGCGGCGTGGAACCGGCTGGATGCGTCGCGCACCCGCACGCGCCACCGATGCAGGCCGACCCGGGCCTCGTCGACACCACGCCGAGGCGACCAGGCGGGCGTCCCGGCCTCTGGTTCGACGCTGGACCTGACCTGGTCGGCCCTGATGTCAGACACGACCCGTAGTTGCTCCGCCAGCTCAGGGACCTCGTCGTGTGAACCTCGCCGTCGACGACGTCGGCACCGGCTTCAGCCCGCTGAGCTACGCGTGGCGCTTCGCCACCTGCTCAAGGTCGACCGTTCGTTCATCGGCCGTCCGGGCGGAGAGCCGGCGGACGCCGCGATCACCGCGGCGGTCTGCGGGCTGGGTCGCGCTCGGCCACGACGTCGTCCGGAGGGCGTGAGCACGCGGCGCAGCGCCTCGGCGCTGCTCTCGCTGGACTGCGGTCGGGCAGGGTACTGGATCAGCCGTCCCATCGAAGCGGACGGGTTCCGGCCCGCCATGACCACGCGCGAGGCGCGGTTGCACTAGCCCGATCGGTGGAGGGTCGGTCGCACCGCCGGGCGCGTCGCGCCGCGGCGGGTACGGTTAGGGCCGCATCCAAGACGGACACGACCGGGACCGGACATGCAGCACGCCTACGACATGCATACGCACACTGTCCATTCGGACGGTACCACGACGCCGGAGGACAATGTCTCATTGGCCAAGGAGATCGGCCTCGCCGGCCTGGCGTTGACCGACCATGACACGGTGAGTGGTTGGACCCGGATGCGTGACGCCTGTGTGCGACACGGACTGGCCTTCATCCCAGGTATCGAGTTGTCGACGGAACGGGATGGCCGCAGCGTGCACCTGCTGGGGTACTGGGTGGATCCCGAGGACACCGCCCTCGCCGACGAGTGCGACCGCCTCCGCAACGAGCGCTCGCGTCGCGCGGAGGACATCTGCGCGCGGCTCGATGCGCTCGGCGTCGGTGTCGACATCGCACGCGTGCGCGAGCTCGCCGGATCGGCACCGATCGGCCGCCCGCACATCGCCAGCGCGATGATCGAGGCCGGCCATGTGCCCGACATCCAGACGGCGTTCGACGACTTCCTCGCCGACGGCGGCCCGGCGTACGTGCCCAAGTACGCGGTCGACCCCGTCAGGGGCCTGCGTCTGCTGATGGAGGCCGGCGGCGTCGTCGTGCTCGCCCATCCTGGCATCAGTGAGGACGGCGGCGGCCCGGTGACGCCGGAGTTGCTCGCCGAGCTCGCGGAGGCCGGCCTCGCCGGCGTCGAGGCCGACCACCCCGCGCACAAGCCCGACGTCGCCGAGCGGTGGCGCAGGCGTGCCGACGAGCACGGCCTCCTCGTCACCGGCGGCAGCGATTTCCACGGAGAGCGCAAGGACCTCAAGATCGGAGAGCGGACGACAACGGCAGACATGCTCGAACAATTGCAGACATTGGCAAGCAGCGAGATACACGATAAGATATCGGTGACGCCGACGACGATGTGACGTCGGCGCGAGCAGCGGAAGAGGCAGATGTGGCAGGTCCAGCGAAGCGGTTGACACCACAGCCGATGCTCGTGGTCCCGGGCGACGGCGTGAACCCGGTGGCGACGCTGGTGATCGACGACGACGAGATGTTCGTCGGGCGCCGACCCAGCAGCCATCTCGTGATCAGCGACCCGCACGTGAGCCAGACGCATGCGCGGATCCGCCGGTCGTCGGGAGCGATCCTGATCGAGGACCTCGGTTCGACGAACGGCACGTTCGTCAACGGCGAGCCCGTCGTCGGCCCCCTCGCGCTGCGTCACGGCGACATCGTGCGGTTCGGCGCCGTGGACGTGCGCTTCGAGGATCGGGCGTCGCAGATGATCCAGGGCGAGTCCACCGAGGTCATGGAGCGCGCCGGCGAAGACGACGCGCTCCTCGAGCGCCCGGTGCTCTCGCCCCGGCAGAGCGAGGTGCTCGCGTACCTCAAGCAGGGGCTGACCAACCCGCAGATCGCCGAGCGGCTCGGGGTGACCGAGCGCACCGTCAAAGCGCACTGCCAGGAGGTCTACGACCGCCTCGGGGTGCCCAATCGCACGGCCGCCGTCGACGCTGCGCACCGGCTCGGGCTGCCGGTCGAGGAGCAGGCGCCGACGACGCAGCGCCTGAAGGCGCCCCGCTGACGGGTCCCGGGTGAGTGAGCCGAGCGATCCCGGCCACGCGGTAGTCGATCCGCGGGAGGACGACTAGGCTCGTCGTCGCGGCCGGAATGCTCGGCCCTGCTCGCAACCGCTCGGAGGCTCATACCGTCAGGCGTGGGTCGGCTCAGGCACCTCTCGTTCACGCGACCGGTGCCGGCGGCCCCTACCGACCGCCCGGTGGCCACAGGTCACCGCGGTGGGAGGAGTGGACAACACGCTCTGAGACGGGTTTGTTCGGCAGGTCGAGCTCCGGCCGCACGTCATCCGCCGGGTTTCGACGCGGCGAAGGCGCGGTCGCACGCCGGGCGTCGCCC
>DATHVN010000163.1 GCA_035461305.1 Euzebyales bacterium
CGCGGCACCTGCGCCGCCTCGGTCACCGGCGGATCGGTCTGATCGGTGACCCCGGCGCCTCGGCGCCGACGATCGCACTCGAGCACCTGCGCGCAGGCACCTCGCAGGCGCTGCGCGAGATCGGCGTCACCCCCCGCGGCACAGCCGTCGTCCGCCGGGACGCGAGCTTCGCGGGCGGCATCGACGCGATGGCAACGATGCTCCGTGAACCGCTGCCACCGACCGCTGTCCTTGCGGGCTCGGACGAGATGGCGGCGGGTGCGCGGTGGGCGGCGGTCGAGGCAGGCCTGGAGGTGCCGGGCGACCTTTCGATCGTCGGCTTCGGCGGTCGGGACGTCGCACTGCACGCCGGCCTGACGACCGTGGCGCAGCCGGTGACCGAGATGGGCGAGACAGCGGCCACACTCCTGCTGGCGGCGATGGCGGGCGCCGAGGTGACGGACACCGTCCTGCCCTGCACGCTCGTGGTGCGTCACAGCTCCGGACGGGACCGCCCGCCGCGTGGTGGCGGGCGCAGCGGCCGCACCGGTCAGGCCGCCGCCTCCCGCCTCGAGTCCGGCACGGTCGACGGCAGGCCGTGACGCTGCACGCCCGCACGTGACGGGTGCATGGGAGGCGCCACGGAGGCGGCGGGCGCCACGTCGCGTGCTGCTCGTCGCTCTCCTCGTCGCCGCGGGCGTGGTGGCCGCGTGGACCGCGCGGGCGCCCGGCACGCTGCAGATCGGTGACACCCGCGCCACCCCGACCGCCGGCGATACGGCGTGGGCGCCGCCCCGGCCGGGCCTGTGGGTCCCCCTGCCCGCCGCGCCGGTCCTGTCCCGCATCGACCAAGCCATCACGGGTCGTGGTGACCGTGTGGTGGTGTGGGGTGGCTTCGACGCCCGTGGCCGGCCACTGCACGACGGGGCGGTCCTCGACGTCGGTTCCGGCGACTGGACGCGCCTGCCCACCGCCGGCGCCGGCGGCACGTCGGCGGAGGCCGTGTGGGTGGGTGACGACGTCGTGATCGTCTCCCGGACCGCGACACGGACCTATGACGCGGTGCGACGGATCTGGCGTGACGGTCCGCCGCCGCCGCTGGGTGACGCCGAGGTGCTCGAGCACGTCGTCGCGATGGGTGATCTGGTCATCGCGCACACCCGTCCGGCGGTTGATGGAAGCCGGATGCGGCCGGGGGCACTGGTCTGGTCCCGCGACACGCGGCGGTGGCGCCGCCTTCCTGACCCGCAGGCCGGTCCGGCCGACGGTGGGGTTGTCCTGGCCACCGCCACGCGGCTCGTCACCCTGCGTCCGGCGTCGCCGCAGGCACACGTCATCGCGGCGGAGCTCGATCCGTCCGCCCCGGACGCGGCCTGGGCAGCCGTCGCTCCGCCACCCGCCGCGGACCGCCCCCTCGACCGGCTGCTCGGCGCCGTGGTCGACGACCGCATCGTCCTGGTGGGTGCCGACCAGGCGGGCGACGCCGTCCACGCCGTCGTCCGCGACCTGCAGGACACGTGGCGGCCCATCCCGCTGCCTCCGGTCGCGGTGACCACCGACGACGACCTGCTGGCGGTCGGTCGCGGTGCTGTCCTGTGGGACCGCCGTGCCGGTGCCGGCGTGGTGCTCGACATCGCCGCCGGGCGGTGGGACCGGATCCCGACGTCCCCGGCCGCCGACCGCGTCCCTCGGCCGGCGGTCGCGGCCGGACCTCACCTGGTGACCTGGGGTGGCCTCGGTCCGGTCGGCGCCGTCCTGCGCGTGCCCTGACCTGGCGTCACGGACGACGGAGGCGCGAACGCGATGACGTACGATCACGGGGTGCAGCCCTGTGAGCCTGCCCGGTCGACGGCGACCGGTGCCGACGTGACACGCGTCCCCGCGCTGCTCGCGGCGCTGGTCGACGATGCCGGCCTGTTCCCGCCCGAGCGGCTGCCGATGGACCGCGCGATGGCACGCCATCGTGCAGACGCGGCCAGCGCGCACCCGGTGCTCACACACCGGTTCCTGTGCGCCGCGAGCAGCCTGGCGGAGCTACGAGCCGAGCTCGCCGACGAGGTGCTGCGGCTGGGCCTGATCGTCGACACCGGGCCGGCCGGAGTCGACGCGGCCGTGCGGGCCGTCCGTTCCGAGCCCCGCGTGCGGCTCGAGACGGTGGAGGTCGCACTGCCGGCGACCGACGTCGCGGACGCGGCACGGACGCACGTCCCAGCGCTCGCAGGGGTCGGCGCTCCGGTCTTCGTCGAGCTGCCCCGTGCTCGGGGCTGGCGCGCGGCACTGGAGGTCGTGGCATTCGCGGGCGTCGGTACGAAGGTGCGCTGCGGAGGTGTGCACGCGGCGCTGTTTCCCTCAGCCGCGGAGCTCGCGACGATGGTGCGCGCCATCGTGGCGGAGGGTGTGCCGTGGAAGGCGACGGCCGGGCTCCATCACGCCGTGCGGTACCGCGACGGGCGGACCGGGTTCGACCACCATGGCTTCCTGAACCTGCTGGTGGCGGTCAGCCGCGCCGTGCATGGCGGTACGCAGGACGACGTCGCCGAAGCCCTGGCGATCGACAGCGGGCCGGCGTTGGCCGCGGAGGTCCGCGCCGCGGGTGACGCTGTCGGCGCGCGCTCCAGGCGGTCGCTGACCGCGTACGGCTCGTGCAGCACCAGCGAGCCGATCGCGGACCTCGACGCGCTCGGCCTGCTCGACGACGGAAGTGACGGATGACCAGCTGGGCGTCGGTGGCCGAGGGATCGGGCTTCCCGCTCGACCACCTGCCGTACTGCGTGTTCTCCTCCGACGGCGCGCCGGCCAGGGTCGGTGTCGGCATCGGCGACAACGTGCTCGACCTGGCGGTGACGCTGGACGACCCCGTGTTCGCGGCGCCGTCGCTGAACCCGTTCATGGCGCAGGGGCCACAGCGGTGGCGCGCGGTGCGGTCGCGGTTGGCCGCTGTGCTCGCCGACCCACGCCCGGATGACGCTGTGCGTTTCGCCCTGGTGCCGGTGGAGGACGTGGCGCTGCACCTGCCGTTCGACGTCGCCGACTACGTCGACTTCTACGCGTCACTCGACCACGCCACCAACGTCGGGCGCATGTTCCGGCCCGATGACACTCCGCTCAAGCCGAACTGGCGGCACCTGCCGGTGGGCTACCACGGCCGCGCGGGCACCGTCGTGGTGTCGGGCACCCCCATCGTGCGGCCGCGGGGCCAGTTCCGGGTGCCGGGCGAGGCGTCGCCGTCGTTCGGGCCGAGCCGGCGCCTGGACATCGAGGCCGAGGTCGGATTCGTCGTCGGGACGCCCAGCAGGCTCGGGCACCCGCTCGCCGTCGACGACCTGGCCGCGCACGTCTTCGGGGTGGTGCTGGTCAACGACTGGAGCGCGCGGGACATCCAGGCGTGGGAGTACGTGCCGCTCGGCCCGTTCCTCGGCAAGTCGTTCGCCACGAGCATCTCCCCGTGGGTCGTGCCGCTCGAGGCCCTCGACGCGGCGTGGGCGCCGCCTCCCCCACGGGACCCGAAGCCGCTGCCGTACCTGCGTGGCGCGGCGGACCGGGGCCTGGACCTGACGCTGGAGGTGCGCCTCAACGACCACGTCGTGTCACACCCGCCGTTCGCCACGATGTACTGGACCCCCGCGCAGCAGCTGGCGCACATGACGGTCAACGGGGCGACCGTGCGCACCGGTGACCTGTTCGCCTCGGGCACGGTGTCGGGCCCCGACCACGCGCAGCGGGGGTCGCTTCTCGAGCTGACGTGGAACGCCACCGAGCCGCTCACCCTGCCCGACGGCACGACCCGGACGTTCCTCGAGGACGGCGACACGGTCACGATCTCGGCGACCGCCCCGGGCGTCGGTGGCGCGCGTGTGAGCCTGGGTGCGGTCACCGGTACGGTCGTCCCCGCGAGGGGCGCGCGCTGATCCGCCACGCGCCCGGGGGGGACGCCGAACGTCCCGTCACAGCGGGTCCCTCGCCCCGGCCCGCGCGTCGACCCCGCGTCCATCCTGGACGGTGGATCGGGCGTGCGCCGCAGATCCCGCACCCGGCCGCACCCGTGGAGGACCAACATGCCCGGCAGCGCATGGTTGACCGACGACGGGCGGATCGACGGCCGCATGCCGGACCACGTCGGCCGGACCCACTGCGCGGAGCTGTGGTTCACCGCCGACCGCGTCTACAAGCGGAAGCGGCCGGTGGCGCTCGGGTTCCTGGACTTCACGACGCTGGCCGCGCGGCGAACGGCGTCGCAGCGTGAGGTCGAGCTCAACCGCCGGTTGGCACCCGACGTCTACCTGGGCGTCGTCGACGTGCACGACGTCGCGGGCGCGACCGTCGACGTCGCGGTCGAGATGCGTCGCCTGCCCGACGATCGCCGGCTGGCGACGCTCGCGGCCGCCGGCGCGGAGGTCGACGGATGCGTACGGTCCATCGCCCGGCAGATCGCGGTGTTCCATGCCGCACAGCCGCCCGCCGCCCACCCGGAGCGCTACGCGGGCGTCACCGCACTGCGGGCCAACTGGGAGGACAACCTCGAGGTGCTGCGGGCCCACGGCGACGCCATCCCCGCGCCGCAGGTCGCGGCGCTCGCCGCCGACGTCGAGCGGTACCTCGACGGCCGCCGGCCCCTGTTCGGGTCGCGGATCGCTGCCGGCATGGTCCGCGATGGGCACGGCGACCTGCAGGCGGGTGACATCTTCTGCCTGCCCGACGGACCGCGGGTGCTGGACTGCCTCGAGTTCTCCGACCGCTACCGCATCGGCGACGTGCTGCTCGACACCGCGTTCCTCGTGATGGACCTCGAGCGGCTCGGCCGGCCGGATCTGGCGCGGGCGCTGCTCGACACCTATCGCGAGCTCACCGACGCCCGCCACCCGCTCAGCCTCGTCCACCACCACGTGGCATACCGCGCGGGCGTCCGGGCCAAGGTCGCCTGCCTGTCGGCCGATGCGGATGCCACCGGCGAGCAGGCGAGCCTGCTCACGACACTGGCCGTCGACCACCTGCGGCGTGGCCGGGTCCGCCTGGTGGTGGTCGGTGGGTTGCCGGGCACTGGCAAGTCGACGCTCGCGGCCGACCTGTCGAGGCGTCACGGATGGGCGCTGCTGCGCACCGACGAGGTGCGCAAGGATCTCGTGGGAATCGCGCACGGCCGGGCCGGCGGTGCGACCGCGTACCGTCCGGACGTGACCGCCGCCACCTACACCGAGGTGGTGCGCCGCGCGGAGCGCCTGCTGGGGATGGGCGAGTCGGTCGTCCTCGACGGCTCGTGGTCCGCGGCCGGGCACCGCGCGGACGCCGCCGCCGTGGCCGCCCGGACCTCGAGCGAGCTGTGGCAGCTGCGCTGCCACGTCGCCCCCGCGATCGCGCACGCCCGGCTCGCCGGCCGGTCGGACGACGCGTCCGACGCAACGCCGGCCGTGCACGACGAGATGGCCACGAGGTTCGCGCCGTGGGACGATGCGGTCGTGATCACCACCGCTGCCACCCCGGCTGCGGTCGCAGACGTGGTGGACCGGGCCATCGGCCTCCCACCGCACCCGGACGAGTGAAACGAGGATCAACATGCGTGTGCTGTATGCGACCGACGGCGGTCCCGCCGCGAGGGACGCGGGACGGCTGATCGAGCTCCTGGCCGACCGGGAGGCGACCGAGGTCGTGGCCGCCTCGGTCGTGGCGACCGGCGTGCCGGAGCTGCGTCACCTCAGCGCCGCGTTCCAGTCCGACGATGCTCGCCGGCAGGTCGCCAAGGATGCGGTCGACGAGGCGGTTGCCACACTCGGCGCGCAGGACATCACCGTCGACGGTGTCGTGCGGGAGGGCCGACCCGCCGCCACCCTCCTCGAGCTGGCCTCGGAGCACGGCGTCGAGCTGATCGTCGTCGGCTCGGGGATGAAGTGGTTCGGCGGCCGGCTCCTGGGAAGCGTCAGCACAGGCCTGCTGCACACGGCGCGGACGTCGGTGCTCGTCGTGCACACCGCGCCGTCCGGGGTCCCCGGACCGGTGGTCGTCGGCGTCGACGGGTCCGACCACGCGGCCAGGGCGCTCGACGTCGCGACGGCGTTCCTCGACCCGGAGCGCTGCGCCGTCACGGTGGTGTCCGCGGCAAAGCTGATGGCGCCCGCGCTCATGCCGCCCTACACGGGCTATGCCACGGTCGCGCCGTCACCCGAGATCGAGGCCGAGGTGCTCGCACCGTCACGGGAGCACGCGGACCGGGCGGCCGCGCTGCTGCGCGGGCGCGGCTTCGCCGCGGAGACGGCAGTGATGCTCGGCCACCCCGTGAAGCGGTTGCTCGCCGAGGTCGACGACGTCGGTGCGGCGCTGGTCGTCGTCGGGTCGCGTGGCCTCGACGCGCTCGACCGCGCGGCGGTCGGCTCGGTCAGCGACCAGGTCGTGCGGTACGCCCCGGCGACGCTCGTCGGGCGGTAGGCGTCCACGCCTACCGGTGGTGGGGCACGGCGACCATCGGGCCGGCGGCGTGATGCGCGCACTGGTGGCTGACCGAGCCGGGCCCGAGCTCTGCGAAGCCGCGGCGTCCCCGAGTTCCGACGACCAGCAGGTGCTCGGCGGTCGCGTAGCGTTGCAGCGCGGCCACGGGCGCTCCGTCGTCGATGACGCGGTCCATGCGCGCGTCGCCGCCGACGGGCTCGGCCCGGTGGAGCAGCGCGTCGATCTCGTCGCGCGCGGCGGCGCGGGCCTCGGCGAGCCGTGCCGCGACAAGCTCCACCGGCAGGCCGAGCACACGCAGCGTCGCGGGATCGGGCAGGTCGAGCCCGTGCACGGCGAGCATACCCACGCCGCGGCGGCACGCCTCGTCGACCGCCCAGCGCAGGGCGGTCTCCGACTCCGGCGATGCGTCGACACCGACCACGACGGGTCGCCGTCCGTCCCGCTCCTCCCCGGTCGACGCCGGCTCGGACGTCGTCGAGCGGATCAGCGCGACCGGCACGGCCGCATGGGTCAGCACGCGATGGCTCGTCGAGCCCAGCAGCAGCTCGCTGAACCCGCCGAGCCCACGGGTGCCGACGACGATCAGCTGGCTGTGCCGGCCCGCGTCGAGGAGGGCGTCGGCGGCGTGGGACGCGCGGATCACGACAGTGTCGTGGTCCGGCAGCCGCTCGAGCAGCGCACGGTGCCGCGCGACGACGTCGTGCACCAGCCGCCGCGCGAGCTCCTCGGCGGCGAACGTCGACGCGGACGTGACGCCGTCGTCGACGTACCCGTGCACCAGGGTGAGCGTCACGTTGCGCAGCTGTGCCTCGCGCACGGCCCAGCGCAGCGCGCGCTCCGAGTGCGCGGATCCGTCGATGCCCACGACGATCGGGGTCGTGACGTCCTGCATGGCGCTCCCGTCTCGAGCGTCGACGGTGACGAGGCGCACGCTACGGCGGTCACGGACGTGTGCGCGGGTCGACGGCCCCGCCGCCCACCGACGATGGTCCCGGTCCGCCGGGGACACGGGCCGAAGGACTCATCGGTTGCGGGCCGTTGGCAGGGTCGCGCTGCGCCGGCCGGGACTACGGTCACCCTCGGGGACCTGATCGGTGTCGAGGAGTGTGCATCATGAAGCACTGGGTCATCGCATACCGCCACGTCCCAGGCGCCCCCGCCGCCCTGCGCCGGCGGCTGGTCACCGATGTGGCCGACATGCTGCGCACCGCGATGGACGGCGATGACGGACAGGTCGAGCCCGACGGATCGTTGCTCCTGCAGCTGCCCGCCCACGTAGCCGGCGTCGACATGCACAAGCAGGTCAGGGTGCGGACCGGCGTCGCGTCGGACCATGGAGCCCGCACGTGCATCCCGCTGCAGTGGGAGGCCGAGCCGGGCCGGCACGCCTTCCCCGTGTTCACGGGCACGATCGAGCTCGAGCCGATGTCGTCGCGGATGGCCCAGCTGACCGTCGTCGGTGCGGTCACGCCGCCGCTCGGGCCGGTCGGCGGCCTCGCGGAAGCCACCGTCCTCGGAGCGCTCGCCGAGCGCACCACCCAGGACCTGGCCGACCGCCTCGCGGAAGCGCTGGTCGAGGGTCGGGAGGAGCCGGCGGCCAAAGCGGCGACCGGCGGGCCAGCGGCACAGCTGACGGTCGCCGACATCATGACCGTCAATCCGCTCGTCCTGCACGTCGACACGCCGGTGCGCACGGCCGCGCTGCTGCTGTTCTACTTCGACGTGGCAGGCGCGCCCGTCCGCACCGACGACGGCGGCCTGGTCGGGGTGCTCAGCGAGTCGGACCTGCTCGCCGTGCAGGCCACGCCGAGGCTGGGGCTCGGCGGGCGCGCGGAGGACAGCCGCGTCCGGCACCGCGCCCGCACCGTCGGGGAGGCCTGCAGCCGTCCCGCGCACGTCGTCGCGCCCGACGCGACGGTCTCCGAGGCGGCAGCGATGCTGTGGGACGCCGACATCGGCCGTCTGATCGTCGTGTCCGGGGCGGAGGTCGTCGGCGTCGTGTCCCGCCACGACGTGCTGCGTGCGCTGCTGCGCGACGACGCCGAGACCCAGGCCGCCCTCGACGAGCTGCTGCGCGCACGTGACGACGACGTGATCGTCCAGGTCGAGTGGGGCGTCGCCACGCTCATGGGCGTGGTGACCTACCACAGCACCGCTCGCCGGCTGGCCCAGATGGTGCGGGAGGTCGACGGCGTCGTCGACGTCGACTCCCAGGTCGACTGGAAGATCGACGACCTGGTCCCGCCCGTCCTGCCCTGACCGACGCGGGCGTGCCGCCGCGCCCGTGCCGGTCAACTGCGCTGCCACCGCTTGTCCAGCGCGTCGACGGCGACCACCACCGGCGCGGCGAGCAGCGCGACCGTCCACCCGGTTGCGTCGGGTGGTGCGTGGCCGAGCGCGTCGGCCACGACCGGCACGAACAGGAACACGGCGGTGATCGCCAGCTCGATCACGACCGCCACGAGCAGCAGCCGGTTGCCGCCCCAGTCGAGCGCGCCGACCCAGCGGGTATCGCTGCGGCAGGCGAAGGCGTTCGCGGTCTGGCCGATGACCACCGCGGCGAACGTCGCGCCGGACGCGGCGAGCTGCGTGGCGCCCGCGGGGAACGCCATGCCCGGCCGCCAGCCCGCGGCGACCATGGTGGCGACGAAGGCGCACATGCCCATCAACGCCTCGGACGGGCCGAGCACGCCGAAGCCGCGGCGGGCGACCCTCGCGTCGAGCAGCCGCCCGCTCGCCGGCGCCGACCGCAGCGTGTTCCGCGTGGGTGGCTCCGCCCCGAGGGCCACGGCCGACAGCGTGTCGGTCCCGATGTCGAGCGCGAGCACCTGCAGGACACCGAGCGCCAGCGGGAACCGTCCACCAGACAGTGCCCACACGACGAACGGCGTCAGCTCCGCGACGTTGTCGGACAGGTGGTAGGCCAGGAACCGCCGGATGTTGGCGAACGTCGCCCGGCCGTACTCGATGGCGGCGACGATCGTCGCAAAGTCGTCGTCGAGCAGCACGAGGTCGGCGGCCTCGCGGGCCACGTCGGTGCCCGACCGGCCCATCGCCACGCCAATGTCGGCCGCGTGCAGCGCCGGACCATCGTTGACGCCGTCGCCGGTCATGGCGACCACGTGGTCCCGCCGCTGGAGCGCCGCGGCGATGTGCAGCTTGTCCTCGGGCGCCACCCGGGCGACGACGACCCCGTCGCGATCGACCAGTGCGCCGATGTGCTCGAGGTCGGAGGGCAGGTCGTCCGATGTCAGCACCGGCGCGTCGGCGTCCGCGAGGCCGACTTCGCGCGCGATCGCCAGCGCTGTGGCGGGGTGGTCGCCCGTGACCATCGCCACCTTCACGCCCGCCTTTCGGCACGCAGCGACGGCGGCAGCGGCTGCCGGCCTCGGCGGGTCCTCGAGGCCGACCAGGCCCAGCAGCTCGAGGTGGCGTTCGGCCTCGTCGGCGGTGGCGGCGCGGTCGTCCTCCCAGCGCCGTCGGGCGATCGCCAGGACGCGCAGGCCGCGTGTGGTGAAGCGGGCGAGCGCGGCGTCCGCCGCGCTGGTCTCGCCAGCGCAGCGCGGCAGCACCGCGTCGGGCGCGCCCTTGACGTACAGCGTCCCGTCGACGACCACCGACATCCGGCGACGTCGCGCATCGAAGGGGAAGCGTCGGGTCGGCGGTGAGATCGTCCCGGCGCCGTCGCCGGAGACCCGCCGCGCGAGGGCGTCGAGTGCCGCCTCCATCGGATCGCCCTGCGCGATCCAGCGGTCGGCGTCACGCACGACCCGGCCCGACGAGCAGCGGACCCCCGCCAGGGCCAGCGCACGCACGGCCGTCATGGCGGCGTCAGAGTCGGTGTCGACGGTGCCGGTCGGCTCGTAGCCGGCCCCGCTGACGCGCGCCGCCCCGGCCGCCGTCCATGCCTCCACCACCTGCATCTCGTTGCGGGTCAGCGTGCCGGTCTTGTCGGTGCACACGAACGTCGTCGACCCCAGGGTCTCGACGGCGTCGAGGCGGCGGACCAGCGCGTTGCGTCGTGCCATGCGCTGGGCGCCGATCGCGAGCGACAGCGTCACCGTCGGCAGCAGCCCCTCCGGCACGAGCGCGACGGTCACCCCGATCGCAAACACGACGGCCTCTGTCGCAGCCGTGCCGACCAGCATTGACACGAGGAAGAACGCGACGCCGACGCCGACCGCGATGGTCGCGATGGTCCGCACCACGCGGTGCAGCTCGCGCGTCAGGGGGCTGGGCGGGCGGGGCCCGGTCTGGGTGAGCGTGGCGATCTCCGCAAGCCGGGTGTCGCCGCCCGTGGCGGTCACCACCGCCTCGGCTTCGCCCTCCGTCACGAACGTCCCTGCGAACAGCGGATCTCCGGCGGAGACGTGTGTGGGGACGCTCTCTCCTGTGAGGGTCGACGTGTCGACCGACAGCGCATGTGCCGAGGTCGTGGCCAGGTCCGCCGAGATCCGGTCGCCGGCTTCGAGGACGACCACGTCGTCCGGGACGAGCTCGGCGGCATCGATCTGCCGTCGCCTGCCGCCGCGGATGACGGTGACCTGCCGGGGCAGCAGCTCCCGCAGCCGCTCGGCCGCGCGGTCCGCCCGGTGCTCCTCGACGAACGCGAACACGGCGTTGACGACCACGACGATCACGATTGCCACCCCGAGCTGTGGCAGGCCGGCCACGAACGCGAACGCCGCGGCGATCCACAGCATCAGGGCGAAGAAGTGGATCAGCTGGTCGACCAGCCGCCGCCAGGCCGGCGTCGCCGGTGCCCGCGGCAGGACGTTGGGTCCGTGGTCCGCCAGAAGCGCGCCGGCCTCGGCCTCGGTCAGGCCTGACGGCGGGGACATGTCGACGGCGGGCATGCGACCACTGTGTAGCGTCGAGAGGCGACCGCCGCCAGTGTGGGCGCGGACCCGTCGGAGGCGAGGGCCGAAAGCCCCGCAGGTTGCGGGCCGCCAGCCCGTGGCCATGACGTCGTCGGCGCGGCACCGTGTGGCGACCGCTCTCGGGGAAGGCGACGTGCGATGGTCGACGTGATGGATGCGGCAGCACTCGCGGACCTGCTGGACGGGCTCGGACGGCAGGGCTACACGGTCGTCGGCCCCACCGTCGGGGACGGCGCGATCGTCTACGACGAGCTCGACTCCGTCGACGACCTGCCACGTGGCTGGACCGACGAACAGGCACCCGGGCACTACCGGTTGGCGCAGCGTGACGATGACGCGCTGTTCGGCTACGCGGTCGGTCCCCACTCGTGGAAGCGGTACCTGCTGCCGTCGACCCACACGGTGTGGTCGGCCGAGCGGACCGACGACGGCGGTCTGCGGGTCCTCGACGAGCCGACGCCGGCGCCGCGCTACGCCTTCGTGGGCGTGCGCTCGTGCGAGCTGGCGGCCATCGCCGTCCAGGATCGCGTGTTCATCCAGGGCCCCGCGGTCGACACCGTGTATGCACGACGGCGTGACGAGGTGCTGTTGATCGCGGTGAACTGCGGGGATCCCGCGGGCACCTGCTTCTGCGTGTCGATGGGCACCGGACCGCGTGCGACCGGTGGCTTCGACCTGGCGCTGACGGAGGTGCTCGACGACGACGGCCACCGGTTCGTGGTCGAGGTCGGCACCGACGCCGGCAGGGCCGCGCTCGACGCCGCCGCGCACCGGCCGGCCACTGCCGACGACGCCGCAGCGGCGCACGCGGTGACCGACCGTGCGGCGCAGCGCATGGGACGCGTCATGGACACGACCGCCATCAAGGAGCTGCTGTACGGCAACCTCGAGCACCCACGATGGGACGACGTCGCCAGCCGCTGCCTGGCGTGTGGCAACTGCACGATGGCCTGCCCCACGTGCTTCTGCACGAGCGTGACCGACGTGACCGACCTTTCGGGCGAGCACGTCGAACGGCATCGTGACTGGGACTCGTGCTTCACGCTGGACTTCACGTGGACCGCCGGCACGTCGGTCCGCTCCACGACCAGATCGCGCTACCGGCAGTGGATGACGCACAAGCTCGCGACCTGGATCGACCAGTTCGGCACATCGGGCTGCGTCGGCTGTGGGCGCTGCATCACGTGGTGCCCGGTCGGCATCGACATCACCGAGGAGGTCGCGGCGATCCGGGCCGACGACCCCATCGAGGACGCGGAGGACCTGCCGTGAACACCGCCCACATGCTCGCTCTGCACCCGTTCGTCGCCGGGCTGAGCAACGAGCAGCTCGTCGCGCTGTCGGGATGTGCGACGCCGGTGCGGTTCGATCCGGGGGACGTGATCTTCCGCGAAGGCGACCCCGCGGACGCGTGCTACCTGGTGCGGGCGGGCCACGTCGCGCTGCAGCTGCACGCCCCGGACGGACCGCTGGTCATCGAGACGCTCGTCGGTGAGCACGTGCTCGGCTGGTCGTGGCTGGTGGCACCGCACCGCTGGCGCTTCGACGCGGTGGCGGTCGACGAGGTCGACACGATCCACCTCGACGCGGCGTGCGTCCGCGGGCTCATGCGCGACGACCCGCAGCTGGGCTCCGCCGTGGCGCAGCAGTTGCTGGCCGTGGTCGGCGACCGTCTGGAGCACACGCGGGTCAGGCTGCTCGACGTCTACGGACACCACCATGCGCGCAGCATCTGACCAGCTGCTCGCACCGGCGCTCACGCCGCAGCTCGCGCGGCTCGAGCGCACCGTCCGCGAGACCGCCGACACCGTCACCCTCCACGTGCGTGCGCTCGACGCGGAGTGGTCGCCGTTCGCGCCCGGCCAGTTCGACATGCTCACCGCGTTCGGCGTCGGCGAGGTGCCGATCTCGGTCAGCGGCGACCCCAACGACCGGGTCATGCGCCAGTACACGATCCGCGCGGTGGGTGCGGTGACGCGGGCCCTGACCGCTCTCGGCCCGGGTGCGCACCTGGGCGTGCGCGGTCCCTACGGCACGCCGTGGCCGGTCGACGTCGCGGTGAACACCGACGTGCTCGTCGTCGCCGGCGGCCTGGGGTTGGCTCCGCTGCGTCCCGCGATCCACCACCTGCTCGCGCACCGTGACCGCTACCGGCGCGTCACCATCCTGTACGGCGCGCGGACGCCCGACGACATGCTGTTCGTCGACGAGGTGGTCCAGTGGCGCGGTCGCTTCGACGTCGACGTGGCGGTGACGGTCGACGCCCCGAGCCCGCCACCCACGGCCACCGCGCCCTGGCGGGGGCACGTCGGGCTGGTGACCACGCTGATCCGTCCGGCGATGGGCGATCCGGACCGCACGACGGCCCTGGTCTGCGGTCCCGAGATCATGATGCGCTTCACCGTCCGCGCGCTCGCGGACCACGGCATCGTCAGTGACAGGATCCACGTGTCGCTGGAGCGCTCGATGGACTGCGGCGTCGGCCTGTGTGGTCACTGCCAGCTCGGCCCGTTCTTCGTCTGCGTCGACGGTCCCGTCATGTCCCAGCGCCGCGTCGGCCCGTGGCTGGTGGTGAGGGAGCTGTGAGCACCGTGACCGATCGTCCGACGCTGGCCGTGTGGAAGTTCGCGTCATGTGACGGGTGCCAGCTGCAGGTCCTCAGCCTCGCCGACCGCCTGCTCACCCTGACCGAGCGCGTTGACGTCGCCATGTTCCTGGAGGCCACGCGGAGCCAGGTCGCCGGCCCTTACGACGTGTCGCTGGTCGAGGGCTCGATCACCACGCCGGACGACGCGCGGCGCATCAGGGAGATCCGCGCGCAGTCCCGGTACCTGGTCACCATCGGCGCGTGCGCGACGTCCGGCGGCATCCAGGCGTTGCGCAACCTCGTCGACGTCAGCGACTGGACGTCCCTCGTCTACGCCAACCCCGAGTACGTCGACACGTTGGCGACGTCGACGGGCATCGCCGATCACGTCGCCGTCGACTTCGAGCTGCGGGGGTGCCCGATCTCGATCACCCAGCTCGCGGAGGTCGTCGCGGCCCTGCTCGACGGGCGGCGGCCCGCCGTCGCCGCGTCAAGCGTGTGCGGGGAGTGCAAGCGCCGTGGCAACGTCTGCGTGATGGTCGCGCACGGCACCCCGTGCCTGGGACCCATCACCCAGGCCGGGTGCGGCGCGCTCTGCCCGACCTACGACCGCGGCTGCTACGGCTGCTTCGGCCCAGCTGAGACTGCGAACACCGCATCCCTGATGGACTGGTGGGGCGACGTGTTGGGCGTCGGCGCCGGCGAGCGGGTCCGGATGCTGCGGACGTTCAACGCCAACGCGCCGGAGTTTCGCGAGGCTGCCGCGGCGCAGGAGGATGCCACATGACCCACCAGGAGGGTTGGAGCCGGACGCTGTCTGTCGAGGCGCTGGCCCGCGTCGAGGGTGAGGGCGCCATGCGCGTCCGCGTCCACGACGGGCAGGTCACCGATGTGCAGCTGCGGATCTACGAGCCCCCGCGGTTCTTCGAGGCCCTTCTCCGCGGCCGCTCGTGGACCGAGCCGCCCGACATCACTGCGAGGATCTGCGGCATCTGCCCGATCGCGTACCAGATGAGCGCCTGCCAGGCCCTCGAGGACGCGTGTGGTGTGACCGTCGACGCACCGTTGCAGGATCTGCGGCGCCTGCTGTACTGCGGCGAGTGGATCTCCAGCCACGCCCTCCACGTCTACCTGCTGCACGCGCCCGACTTCCTCGGGTACGAGAGCGCGATCGAGATGGCCGCCGAGCATCGGGTCGTGGTCGAGCGCGGACTGCGGCTGCGCAAGGCGGGCACCGACCTGCTCACGCTGGTGGGTGGTCGCGAGAGCCACCCGGTCAACGTCCGGGTGGGCGGCTTCTACCGGGCACCGACCCGTCGCGAGCTGGCGTCGCTGCGTCCGCGGCTCGAGCAGGCCCGCGACGACGCGTTCGAGACCGTCCGCCTGGTCGCGGGCTTCGACGTCCCGGACTTCACCCAGGACGTGGTGCTGGTCGCGCTGTCGGATCCGGACCGCTACGCGATCGAGCGCGGCCGGCTCGCCTCGACCGCCGGGCTCGACGCCCCGGTCGCGGCGTTCAGCGAGCACGTCACCGAGCACCACGTCGCCCACTCGAACGCGCTCCACGCCGAGCTCGACGGCGGGACCACCTTCGCGGTCGGGCCCATGGCGCGGTTCGCGCTGAACTTCGACCGGCTGTCGCCGGTCGCGCTGGAGGCCGCCGCTCTGGCCGACATCGGCCCCGACTGCCGCAACCCGTTCCGCAGCATCGTCGTGCGCAGCATCGAGACGCTCTACGCTATCGACGAGGCGCTGCGCCTGATCGACGGCTACGAGCGGCCGGAGCGTCCGTTCGTCCCGATCGTGCCCCGGGCGGCGACGGGCCACGGCGCGACCGAGGCGCCGCGCGGGACCCTGTACCACCGCTACACCATCGGGGACGACGGCCTGCTGACCGACGGCGTGATCGTGCCGCCGACCTCGCAGAACCAGCGGTCGATCGAGGAGGACCTCGCGCGGTTCGTGCAGGCACGGCTGGACATGGACGACGACGCGCTGCAGTGGGCGTGCGAGCAGGCGATCCGCAACTACGACCCGTGCATCTCGTGCGCGACGCACTTCCTGGACCTCACCATCGAGCGCACGTGACCGCGCGGGTGTTCGGCCTCGGCCACCCCGACCGTGGTGACGACGCCGTCGGGCTGCTGGTCGCCGACGACGTCCGGCGGCGGGCGCCCCTGGGGGTGGAGGTCCGTCGGCTCGAGGGGTCGCCACTGGAGCTGCTGACGTCGTGGGACGACGCCGACGACGTGATCGTCGTCGACGCCGTGCGGGCCCCGACAGCACCGGGGCTGGTCCGGCGCTTCGACGTCCTCGCGGGTCAATTGCCGGTGATGGGGTCGACGGGCGGCACGCACGACGCGTCGCTGATCGACGCCATCGAGCTGGCGCGTGCGCTCGGACGGCTGCCGGCAGGCCTCGTGGTCTACGGCGTGTACGGCGCCAGCTTCGGCGTCGGTGACGCGATGACCCCGGCCGTGCGGGACGCCGCCCAGGCCCTGGGCGAGCGCATCGCGGGTGAGGTCGTGCCGCGCCGCGGGTGACCGGTCCGGGCCGTCAGGTGACCGCCGTGTCCCCCGGGAGCGTGTCCGCGGGGCGCGGGGCGATCTTGATGTCGATGCCGCCGAACATGACCAAGCGCGCGCACGCGCAGCGTCGCGGCGGGGTCGCGCGCAGCAGGTCCGGTTCGATGCCTTCGAAGACGGCGGTGAGCGATCCACCGCTGGACTCCGGCGAGTTGTTCATCAGCTCATTGCCCGAGAACAACACGGTCACGCTCACGTCGTCGCCGCTGTCGACCGCCGACCGTCGGACGCGGCGCCCGGTGATGCACCACGGGTCGGCATCGGTCTCCCGTTCCTCGATCAGGCCCCACTGGCCGGCGGCCTGTTGGACACCGCCGGTTCGGACCGCGCGGGATCGCCCGTCCCGTCGGCAGGCGACAGGTGGGTGGTGAACCAGTCTTTCGCCAGCTCGGCGACACGTTCGAGCGCACCGGGTTCGCTGAACAGGTGGGTGGCGCCGGGCACGACCTCGAGCCGGCTGCCGTGCCCGAGCTGCGTCAGTGCGCTCGTGTTCAGGTCGAGGACCGGTTCGTCACGACCACCCACGATCAGGAGGGTGGGCGCCTCCACCTGACCGAGCGTCCGCGCCAGGTCGGGACGGCCACCGCGCGACACGACCGCCGCGACCGCGGGACGCCAGGCGGCCGCGACCAGTGCCGCAGCGGCGCCGGTGCTCGCGCCGAAGTAGCCGACCGGTAGTCCCGCGGCCTCCGGTTGCGACTCGAGCCACCGGGTCGCAGTGTCGAGGCGGTTCGCGAGCAACCCGATGTCGAAGACGTTGTTGCGGTCCGCCGCCTCGTTGGCGTCGAGCAGGTCGAACAGCAGGGTCGCGAGACCGGCGGCGTTGAGCGTCCGAGCGACGGCGGTGTTGCGTGGGCTCTGCCGGCTGCTGCCGCTACCGTGCGCGAACACCACCATCCCGATCGGATCGGGTGGGACCGACAGGGTGCCGGGCAACCGGGTCCCGTCAGCGGGGATGCGCACGTCACGCGTCTGGTGCCGCCGCGGGGTCCCGGACGACTCCGCTGCGGCGTGGCCCGAGCCATGGCGGGCCAGCAGGGCCGCCACCTCGTCGTCGCCGACCTGCGTGAAGTCGGCGTACCACCGGCCGATCGCCATGAAGTGCGTCGGTGTGCGCAGGCAGACCACCTCGTCGGCGCGGTCCCGCATGGCGTCAACGGTCTCCGATGGTGCCACGGGCACGGCCAGCACGACCTTGGCGGGGTGGCGGGCGCGCACGATGTCGAGGGCGGCGCGCGCCGTGAAGCCGGTCGCCAACCCGTCGTCGACCACGATGGCCGTGCGGCCCTCGACCGGCGCCGCCGGCCGGTCTCCCCGGTAGCGGCGGGCACGCCGGTCCACCTCGGCCTGCTCGGTGGCCGTGACGCGCGCCAACTCCTCCTCGGTGATGCCGAGGCTGGCGATCAGGGGATCGTTGCGGACCTCGAGCCCACCTTGGGCGATGGCACCGATCCCCAGCTCCGGGTGCTGCGGCCAGCCGAGCTTGCGGACGATGAGCACGTCGAGCGGTGCGTCGAGCCGTGCGGCCACCTCGGCGGCGACGGGCACGCCACCACGTGGGAGGGCGATGACGACGGGATGCTCGTAGTCGCGTCGTGCCAGCGCGGCCGCGAGCTGACGCCCGGCGTCCCGCCTGTCGTCGAACCGTCTGGTGTCTGGCGATCGTCTCCGCATGGTGGCGGCTCCCAACGCAACCTGTATCCCAGGGGCGCGCCGTCCACCCGGCCGCCGCGCCCGGATGAGCACCTGCCAGGATCGTGTCCGGCGCATGCCGGGCCAGAGCCGAACGTCCCGCCGATTCGCGCCATCCGTCGTCGCTGGCGCTCCGTCGGGTCGACCGGCCCTGCCGCGGGCGGCCTCTGGACCGGTATGCGTCCCGTCCGGTGTCCACGTTTCCTGCACGTGTGGGTCGTGCGCCGGCAGCCCGCGTGGGACCTTCCGCCGCATGTGCAAGGACGAGTGGACTGCATATGGCCCGGCGGTGACGTGACGCTGGGGCGCATGCACTGACCTTGTCGGCGGACATGCCCGGGACCCGCAACACCGTGATGCTTGTGGTGAGCTTCCTCGCCGTCGTGGCGGGGGGCGTCGCCGCGCTCGCGGGAGCCCGTGCTGTCGCCGATCTCGTATGGGCGGGCGCGACCGCCGCCGTCGCCATCCAGCTCGTCGTCGACATCATCGCGGACCTGGTGCGTCGCCGCGCCGGCGTGGACGTGATCGCGCTGCTGGCCATGGCGGGTGCGCTGGCGCTGGGACAGTACCTGGCCGGCGCCGTGATCGCGGTCATGCTGACCGGGGGGCAGGCGCTGGAGGCGCACGCCGCGGGCCGGGCGCGCCGTGAGCTGGCCGCACTGCTGGAAGGTGCGCCCAGGGCGGCGCACCGGCTGCTCGACGACCGTGTCGAGACCGTCGAGGTCGATGCCGTCGAACGCGGAGAGCTGCTCCTGGTGCGGTCGGGCGAAGCCGTCCCGGTCGACGCCGTCGTGGTCGACACCATCGGGTTGTTCGACGAGTCCGCGCTGACCGGTGAGACGCGCCCGGTGCGGCGCCGCGAGCACGCGCGCGTCGGCAGCGGCGCGATCAACGCCGGTGGGCCTGTCCGCGTGCGCGCGGTCAGCACGGCAGCGGACAGCACCTACGCGGGCATCGTCCGGCTCGTGCGTGAGGCGGCGGACGCCAGGACGACGTTCACGCGGATGGCCGACCGTTACGCGCTTGCGTTCGTGCCCGCGACACTGGTAGTGGCGGCCGGGGCGTGGATCGTGTCCGGTGACCCGGTGCGGGCGCTCGCGGTGCTGGTCGTGGCGACACCCTGTCCGCTGATCCTCGCCGCACCGATCGCGCTCGTCTCCGGCGTCTCGGTCGCGGCGCGACGTGGGATCATCGTCAAGGGCGCGTCCGCGCTCGAGCAGCTGGCGGAAGCGACGTCCGTGGTGTTCGACAAGACGGGCACGCTGACCGCCGGCGCCCCGCGGGTCGCCGAGGTCGTCGCTGTGCCCGGGACGGATCGCGACGAGGTGCTGCGGCTCGCCGCGAGCGTCGAGCAGGCCTCGTCGCACGTCTTCGCTGACGCGATCATCGACGCCGCGCGTGACCGGGGTCTCCGGCTCACCTTCCCCGTGGAGGTCGTCGAGGATCCCGGGGTCGGGATCGCAGGGCAGGTCGACGGAGGCCGCGTCCGTCTCGGTTCGGCGGCGTGGGTCGCGGGCGGCTCGGCGGTGCCCGCGGCGGTCGAGGTCGCACAGCGCCGGGCGCGGCTGGAGGGCTCGTCGGCCGTCCTGGTCTCTGTCGACGACACGCCCCAGGGGGCGCTGCTCCTCGACGATCCGCTCCGTCCGGAGTCCGGCCGCGTCGTGCGCTCGCTGCGGGCGGCGGGGGTCGGCCACGTCGGCATGCTGACCGGTGATGATCGCGCTGTCGCCGAGGTGGTCGCCAGCGCCCTCGGACTCGACGACGTCCGACCCGAGCTGAGCCCGAGCGACAAGATCGTCGCGATCCAGGATGGCCAGGACCGCGGGCGGGGGCTGACGGTGATGGTCGGCGACGGTGTCAATGACGCTCCCGCCCTGGCCGGCGCCGACCTCGGCGTCGCCATGGGCGCTCGTGGCGCGTCCGCCTCGTCGGAGGCGGCGGACATCGTGATCACGGTCGACCGACTCGATCGGCTCACCGAGGGGATGGCGATCGCCCGCTGGTCGCGGCACATCGCCACCCAGAGCGTCGTGGCTGGCATGGGGCTGTCGCTGGTGGCGATGGGCTTCGCGGCGGCGGGGAGCATCGCGCCACTCGCCGGGGCCGTCCTGCAGGAGGTCATCGATGTGGCGGTCATCCTCAACGCGCTGCGGGCGTTGCGGCCGCCCGGCACCAGTCGCGTGACGGCCTCGGACCGCCGCTCCAGCGCGCTGTTCCGGAACGAGCACCGCACCCTGCTGGCCGGGGTCGACGACGTCAAGGGCGTCGCCGACCGGCTCGAGTGGACGACCGCCGACCACGCGCGGCGGGACCTCGACGACGTTCGTTGCTTCCTCACCGACCGGCTGCTGCCGCACGAGCAGGCCGAGGAGCGGCAGCTCTACCCACGTCTGGCGTCCGTCAGCGATGGCAGGGATCCGACGGAGCCGCTGATCGGCGCACACCGGGAGATCGAGCGGATCGTCGCGCTGTTCGAGCGCCTGGCCACCAACCTGCCCGCCGACGGTCCCGGACCGGGCGACCGCCTCGAGCTGCGCCGCCTGCTGTACGGGTTGCACGCGATCCTGCGCCTGCATTTCGCGCAGGAGGAGGAGCTGTACCTGGGCCTGGACGACGGGACGGTCGCCGTGCCGGCGAACAGCACGGGCGCGCGACCGTCCGCCCGCCGCTGAGTGCGGTGTGGGCGACGTCGAGGATCCGACCCGGCACATGGGTTCGGGCGCGCCACAACGCCTACCATGTGGGGCCAGATGCACAGGTCCACGAACAGCACGACCAGTGAGTACCTGGTTCGCGATCACCGTGCGCCTGTGCGTCCTCTGCCCTGGCTGGCGTTGCTCGGCCTCGCGCTGCTGGCGATGGTCGCCGGCGTCACGACCGCGCGGGCAGCGTCAGACGACCCCACCGTGCACGTCGTCGAGATCAGTGGGCCGATCGATCTGGGCTTGGCACCGTACCTCGACCGCGTACTGCAGGACGCCGTCCAGGCCGACGCCGCGGCGGTCCTGCTCGACGTTGACACCCCCGGTGGACGACTCGACGCCGTGCTTCGGATGCGGGATGCCCTGATCGGCAGCCCGGTGCGGACCATCGCGTTCGTGGATCGGACGGCATTGTCGGCCGGGGCCCTCGTGACGATCGCCAGCGACGAGATCTACGTCGCCCCGGGCTCGACGCTGGGAGCGGCGACACCCGTGGTCGGCGGCTCCGGTGAACCCGCGGACGAGAAGACGGTGTCGGCCGTGCGCGCCACGTTCGCCGCCACTGCCGATGCCACCGGTCGTGATCCCAGAGTCGCCGAGGCGATGGTCGATCCCGACGTTGCGATCGAGGGTCTCGTCGAGACCGGCGAGTTGTTGACCCTCGGTCCCGACGAGGCTGTCGCGACCGGATACGCCGAGGACCTGATCGCGGACCGCGCCGGCGTGCTCGACGCCGCCGGACTAGCCGTCGCCGACGTTGTGGAGACTGCGCCGAGCCCCGCCGAGTCCATCGTCCGGTTCCTGACCAACCCGGTGGTCGCCTCGCTTCTGGTGACACTGGCGATGTGGCTGCTGATCGCCGACCTCACCACCGGCGGGATCGGCCTCGCGAGTGGCATCGCGGTTGCGGCGTTCGCGGTCTTCCTCTGGGGCCACCTGCTCGCGGGGCTCGCTGGGTGGGAGGAGGTCGTCCTGCTCGCAATCGGGCTGGTGTTGATCGGGTTGGAGCTGCTCGTCGTGCCCGGCGTGGGTCTTCCTGGCCTGCTCGGACTCGCCGCGGTGCTCGGCGGCATGTTCATGGCGCAGCTCAGTGGGCCCATCGTGACGGGAGCGGAGGTCCGGCGTGCGGCCGTGACCGTCGGCGCGACCTTCGCCGCCGTCGTCATCGGGCTGGTCGTCGCGGTGCGTCTGTTGACCCGGTACGGTGCGCCGCACGCACTGGTGCTCGACACCCAGCTCGGCAGTGGTGAGCTCGTCACCGAGCGGGCCACCGGGGGATGGGTGCGGTGGTTCGGCGGAGGCGAGGAGCTCGTGCTCGAGGGTGCGGGTGGGACCGCCACGGACGACTGGCACGGACGGCCCGTGTACCTGGGAGGTCGTCGCGGGGTGGCGGTGTCCAGCCTGCGACCGGCCGGGATCGCCGAGATCGACGGCCAACGCATTGACGTCGTCAGTTCCGGTGGCTACATCCCGGCCGGTGATCCCATCGAGGTCGTACGCGACGACGGCTACCGCCGGGTCGTCGAGCGTGTTCCGACGACGCCGGCGCACCTCCGGGCAGGTGAGTAGCCGTCCGCCTCCCGCTGTTGGCGCGACATGTGCGGAATCGGTCCGATCAACGTCGCAGTAGCGTGGCCACAGCGACGAAGGGACATCCAATGGACGTCATACTGATCGTCATCGTCGTGGTCGGCATCCTCCTGGTTGCCGCTGTGCTGTACGTGATCCCGCTCGGGTTGTGGATCACCGCGCTGTTCGCCGGCGTGCGGATCAGCATTGGCCGGCTCGTCGGCATGCGGTTGCGCAAGGTCGTGCCGGGCCAGATCATCCGCCCGTACATCAGTGCGGCCAAGGCTGGCCTCGACCTTGAGATCCCCCAGATGGAGGCGCACTATCTCGCCGGCGGCCAGGTCGGTCGCGTCGTGCAGGCGCTGATCTCAGCCGACCGGGCCAACATCGAGCTGTCATGGCGAAGGGCGACGGCGATCGACCTCGCAGGACGCAACGTGCTCGAGGCCGTGCAGGTGAGTGTGACCCCCAAGGTGATCGAGACCCCCCGGGTGGCAGCGGTAGCCAAGGACGGCATCCAGGTCGTGGCGGTCGCACGCGTCACGGTGCGCGCCAACATCGACCGCCTCGTCGGAGGCGCGGGTGAGGAGACGATCATCGCCCGGGTCGGAGAGGGCACGGTCTCGTCGATCGGCTCGTCGGAGACCCACAAGAAGGTGCTCGAGAACCCCGACAACATCTCCCGGTACGTGCTCGAACGGGGGCTCGACTCCGGCACAGCGTTCGAGATCCTGTCGATCGACATCGCCGATGTCGACGTCGGCCGCAACATCGGTGCCGAGCTCCAGACCAATCAGGCGGAGGCAGACAAGAAGATCGCGCAGGCCAAGGCCGAGGAACGCCGGGCGATGGCCGTCGCGAAGGAGCAGGAGATGCGCGCCAAGGTCGTCGAGGCCGAGGCGCAGGTGCCGCAGGCCATCGCCGAGGCGTTCCGCCAGGGCAACCTCGGTGTGATGGACTATCGCCAGCTCCAGAACGTCGAGGCCGACACAAGGATGCGGTCGTCGCTGGCCGATGGCCGGGACGACGCTGGTGTCTGAGTCGACCGCTCCGACCGGCAGGCACGTGGCCGACGAGCAGGAATCAGCAGGGGCCCCCGCGCAACCCTCACGGAGTCGGCCGCCACCGGCCGGCGCCGACCAGACCTCGGCATCAGCGCGGCGTCGCCGGCTGCGCGCCCTGCTTCACACCCCGGAGGGATTGCGGCAGGCGCTGCTGGCACGGGAGATCCTCGACCCACCGGAGGCTGTCCGTCCGCGCGCTCGCCGGAGACGCGCTCAGCGCACCTGGTGATCGCAGTGACGCCCGGGGGTGGTGGCTCCCACAGCATGGGCATGGCCAGGAATCCGTCCGCCTGGGTCCGGTCGCCACGCGGCCAGGAGCACGTTGGCACGTTCCGTGATCGTCGCCAGCACACGTTGGGCCGTAGCGAGATCGTCGCTGCCCAGACCCGCCCACATCTGCGAACGTCGTTCCGGGCCGCTCGGCGTCGAACACCCTCGCCGGTGACCGCCCGATGCCGGCCACGCCCGCGAACTGGCCGCCGGCGCGTCGCCCCAGCCACCAGGACCAGCCGATCAGCAACGGCGGGGGCCCGTCCGAGCAGGGTGTCCGAGTGCCCAGAGTCCGCGCGGGCCTGGTGAAACGGGCCTCAGCTTCGCCGCGGGCGCATGCATCGATGATGTGCGATGACACCGATCGACGCGCACAACGGAGGACGCATGCTGACTGTGCGATGGCGCCCCGACGAAGGACTGGTCGACGAGGTCGTCGGCCCGCAGGAGGCCCGGCGGCTGCTCGGCGACACCGCACCTGGGGTCGGGGCGTCGTGGATCGACGTCGAGCACCCGGAGGGTGACGAACTGGACGTCGTGGCAGCGGCCGGGGGGATCGCTCGGGAGGCCCTCGCGAAGGTGCTCGCCTCGACCCGGCCTGGCGTCCACGGTGGCGACCCCCACAGGACGGTGCTGGTCCCGGCGATGCGGGCCGATGATCGTGGCCTGCACGCCGACGTGCTCGCGGTCATGATCGGCCCGGCCGAGGTCGTGACGTGCAGTCGCGCCGGCGGTGCCGGTCGAGCTGGTCTCATCGCTGCCATCGGCTCGCGGCTGGCGGCCTTGGACCGGGTGCGGACGGGTGACGCGTTCGCGGTGATCATCGACGAGGTGGTCGACGCTCTGTGGGACGTCAGCGACGAGCTCGACGACCGGCTGGTGGCGGCCGAACGCACATCGCTGGACGACGCGGAGACCCCGCACGAGGCACTGCAGTCGCTCCGGCGCGACATCCTGGTGCTCCACCGCGCTGTCGGTCCCCTTCGTCGCGTGCTGGCCGACCTGATCGACATGCGGTTCCACCCGCTCGACGTTGAGCACGTCGCCGAGCTGCGCCAGAGCCACGACGCTGTCGTCGAGCTGCGAGGACAGATCGACACGCAGCTCCTGCTGCTCAACGGTCTGTCGCAGACCCAGGTGGTCGCGGCGTCGAACCGGGCGAACGAGGTCATGCAGGCGACGTCGTCGTGGGGGGCGATCCTCGTCGTCGCGACCCTCATCACAGGCGTCTACGGCATGAACTTCCCTACGATGCCCGAGCTCAGGTGGGAGTTCGGCTACCCGTTCGCCATCGCGCTTATCGTGGCCAGCACGGTGGCGTTGTACGCGCTGTTCAAGTCCCGCGGGTGGCTGTGACCGGTCGCTCGCCGCCGGTCCGGTCCCGGCGGCGGTCCGCCGGACCCGGGACGTTGGACCCTGCCCGACCCGCCGTCGATCCTGCAGGCTTGGCACTGCATGGGAGGTGGGATGCGATGACGAGCACGCCCGCGCGCGTTGGCACCCCGGTGGACGGTTTCAGTCGCGCATCCGCGTCGGTGAGCGGCCAAAGCCAGGCCGCCCGCGTCGTGAGCGCCCGGCGGGGCACAGCGCACGTGGCCCGGCGCGCGCTGCTGGTGGGCGCGCTACTGCTGGTCACCGCCTGCGCGCCAGGTCCGAATCCGGAGATCGGGACGGCCGCCCAGGACGGCGTCGTCGCCGGGTTCTGGCTGGGTCTGTGGCACGGCGTCATCGCGCCCATCACGTTCGTGGTCTCGCTGTTCACCGACGAAGTGACGATCTACGAGGTCCACAACAGCGGCAACTGGTACGACGCCGGGTTCTTCCTTGGGTTCGGCGTCCTGCTCGGCGGCGGCGCGTCCGGCTCGCGTGCGACGTGGCGCTGATGCCGCGCACGTCACAGGTACGGCTGCGTGGCACGCGACGTCGACCGGTCGTCGGCGCGCTGCGTTGCCAGCCGCATCTCCTCGAGCTGATGCTGCGCCGTGAGCTGCTGGCTCCACAGCGTCGCGTGCACCCCCTGCATCAGGCCCTCGAGCCACCCCGTCAGCTGTGCCTGCGCGACGCGCAGCTCCCCCTGGGTGGGGACCTCGGTGTCGAGCTCGGGCAGCAGGGCACCAAGCTCGTCGGCGAGCTGCGGGCCGACGGCGTCGCGCAGGACGGCGACCGACCGCGCGTAGATGTCACGGAAGCGGGCACGGGCACGCTCGTCCAGCTCGGTCCCGTGCAGCTCCTGCAGCAGGATACGGGCCATCCATGCCAGCCGCAGCGCCGTGAACGGTGAGATCTCGTCGCCGCGTGCGTCCTCGGGCTGCGCCTCCGGCACGCCGGAGCGCGGCACGATCACGTGGTCGGACGTCTCGTTCATGGCTCGTCACCAGGTTCGGGCGTGCGCAGCTGCTGTCGCGCTCGCGAGCTGTCAGGACCCAGCCTGCGCGCACCCGACCGACGGGAGCAGGGGCGAAGGTCCCACCGGGCGGCGACGGTCGGAGGGGTCCAGACGCGGGCCCGCGGGGGGCGCTCTGCGACCCTGCCGCAGCGGGTCGGGCACCTGGCGCGATCAACGGTGACGGTACGGGAATGGAGGGCGCCATGACGGCGATCCGCCGGTTCGCGGCGTCAGGGCTCTGGGTGGTGTGCGGCCGCGCGCGGACAGTTGGCGTGTTGTTGCTGGTGGCTGTCCTGCTGCCACCGGCCTGTACCAGCGACGGGGAGACGGACCGGGCGCGCCTGCCCAATCCCGCCAGCGTCCACTGTGAGGAGCATGGCGGCCGGGTGGAGATCGTCGAGGATCCGGATGGCTCGCAGCGTGGACAGTGCGTGTTCCCCGACAGCTCCCGGTGCGACGAGTGGGCGTTCTACCATGGGCGTTGCGCACCTGGCGACCACCCCTCCTGACGTACCACACCGCTCGCCCTGTGGGGACCGAGGACTCTGGTGTGCGCTGACAGGTCACGGAGCGTGGGGCATGACGACCGACGACGTCCGTGCCCGCACGCTCACACCGCAGCCACGGCTGTTGGCGGGGCCACGTTGAGCGTGGCCGACATCGGCCCCTGGCTAGCGCGACACCTACGGGACGATCGCCGGCGTCCTCGGGGCGCGGGGCGAAGTCGTCGACGGCCCGCCGTTCACACGGTTTCACCACCTTGGATGATGGACGGTTCAGGGTCGAGGCGGGGTTCCCGGTCGGACACGACGTGAGCAGTCGTGATGAGGTGGACGCCCGGTGCCATGCGGACACGGCACCGAGCGTCGCGTCACCTCACGGCTCGAGGCACGCGGGGATCGAGTCGGACCGTCCGGTCGGGATCTCGGTCGTGCCCTGGGGGTCGTAGACCTTGACCCACCGCACGGTGGGGAACTGCCGCAGCGTCGGCATGATCTCACCGGCCACGGTCACCGTGGAACCGCCACTGTCGCACCCGCCCGTCAGCTGCACCCTGGCGATCCTGCGCCTGTTGACCGACAGGTTCGTGAACCCCGTCGACTGCGAGCGCAGGAGCGTGAGGCCGTCCCTTCGCTCCGCACGCGTGGGCCCGGCGTACACGCGGTGCAGCGCTCCGCGGGCGACCGCCGGCACCGGCACCGAGCGACGGACCGCACGGAAGAACGGCGGCGCGTTGGCCACGAACCGGTCCTCGTCGAAGAACCACGTCTTCACGCGCGTACGCTCGAAGTTGGTACGGATGTCGATGACGTAGCGGCTCGGGTGCCGCAGACGCATGGTGCGCAGGATCGACGTCTTCTTCATCAGGCCGACGCCGAACGACACGACGGCCTCGAAGTCGCCGCTGTTGACAACCGTGCCGGTGTTGGGAAGATCGTACGCGCGGCGGCGCGCCCCGTAGGTGGTCGTGCCGTCCTCGTTGTGTGCGACCACCGGGAACGTCGAGACCTCGAGGAACGCGTCGCCGGCGACGCGCACGGGGAGGCCGGACGGGTCGGCGACGATCCGTTCGACCCAGCGCACCCTCGTGCGATCGGGCAACCTGCCCGAGAACTCGAACACCAGCCGGTCGTACCCGCTGTGATGCGCGGCGCGGATCTCCCGCAGCGTCGGCACCCCCCGTGCCTGTGTTCCTGTGGTCGCTCCTGCGCCGACCGTGCTCGCGATGAGGGCGAACACAGTCAGCAGCGCGACCGCGATGATGCGGAGCCGTCCCATGGACCACCACCTCCGAAGCGTCAATGCAGCCGTCCCCTGCATGGCGCGGCCGCACCGCTCCCTCCCGACGGGCAGACCGCGGGGCGCTCCGCACCGTTGGCGAGGATGACCGCCGAGCCGTCGTCGTGCCAGAGGACGACGGCCTGTCCGGTCGCGGCGTTCGGCACGGTCTTCGCGTCCCCGGACGTCGCACCGGCACAGGGACCTTGGCCCTGGCTGGCCGCCCGGTTCGCTGTCAGCGTCGACCCCGACGTGACGACGCTCGGAGGCACCATGTCGGCGCAGGCGCGCGGGATCGTCGCCTGCCGGTGGTTTCGCTCGTCGTGGCTGCATGCGGTGGCGGGCTGGGTCGGATGCCGCCACTGCTGCGACCTCGGTCCATGGTCCGTGTGGTATGAGGGCCGGTCGTCTCTCGCGCCGGCCCCACGAAGGCGTCACCATGGGGGATGACGGCATTCGTCGCTCATGCGGCGGCGGTGGCGGTGGGAGAGGACATGGCGTTGGTCGCGGGCACCGCGTCGCGCACCGCATCGGGCGCGTCGCGGGCTGCAAGGCGGCCCGGGACCTTCACCGAGATCGAGTTCTCTGGGCTACCTGAGCCGGTTGGGCGCTACTTCGCCGCGGCGATCACGCCCGGAGTCCCGCTGGATCGGTCGGTCCACGTCGACGTACGCGGCACCGTCCGACACCGTCGCTGGGTGCCGTTCCGCGCCCGCTACGAGCTCACGCGCACCTTCGACTTCGTCGGGCTCGGGCACGCGGCAGAGCTCGGCGTCGGGGTCGAGCAGTATGTCGCCGGTGTCGCGGTACAGCACGTGCGGTTGGCGGGCCTGGTGCCGTTGCGACGGGCCTCAGGCGTGCAGCTGTCACGCAGCACGGCGGGCCGGGCGGCGATCGGCGCGCTGGTCCTGCCGACGGCGTTGCTCCCGAGGTTCGGTGCGCGGTGGGCGGCCGAGGACGACCACCTGATCCGTGGGGAGCTGCGGGTGCACGGTGAGCCGGTCGTGCTGCGGCTCCGCATCGACGGTGGCGGCCGCCCACTGGCGGCCGTCGTGGACAGGTGGGGCGACCCGCTGCGCAGTGGCTGGTGCACCCGGCACACGTTCGGCGCGGTGTTCACCGAGCAGGCGACGTTCGACGGCCTCACGGTCCCCAGCGCCGGACGTGCCGGCTGGTTCATCGACACCGAGCGGTGGCGTGACGGCGAGAACATCCGGTTCCGGGTGACCGCGTCGTCTCCGGGCAGGTTCGACGGCTGGTCGGACTGGCGGCTCCGCTATCCTGTCGCACGCCACGCGCGGTCGAGATCGCGCCCGGGCGCGTGGAGTGACGGTGTCGGAGGGCCGTGATGGCGACGTTCCCATCGGGAGCGATGGACGAGATCGTGTGCGTCGAACGCGACTCGTTCTGCCTGTCCGCCCCATCCGGGCAGGTCGTCGACGGCGGCGATCACGGCCTGTTCATCCGGGACACCCGCGTGCTCAGCAGGTTCGAGGTCGCGATCAACGGCCGTGAGCCGGCCGCGCTCACCGGCACGCTCGTCGGCGGCGGCGCCGCCCGGTTCTGCTCGTCGTCGTTCGGTGCCGACCGGACCGACGACCCGACCCTGTTCATCGATCGCCGGCGGGTCGTCGCGGATTCCATGGTCGACGACATCCGCCTGACCAACTTCGGCACGACGGATCGCAAGGTGATCGTGGAGCTGTTCGCCGTGTCGGACTTCGCCTACATCTTCGACGTCAAGCACGGGCGCAGGCTGGCGCCTGCGCGCGTCACCGGCACCGACGGCGGCCTGCAGTTCACGGATCGCCAGGCCGACCGGCAGGTCATCCTGCGTCCCACGCCACCCGCCGACGTCATCGACCCCGACAGCGGCCGGCTGTTGTGGTCGGTGACGATCCCGGCCCGCGCGGCGTGGGACCTGACCGTTGCGGTCGGCTTCAGCGGTCCGGACTGGGTCACGTGGCCGACGCGGAGCTGGGCCGTCGCCACCGAACACCCCGAGCAGCCGACGGCCCCGCCGTGGACGTCGCCGACGATCACGTGCACCGGTCCCGGGCTCCCACGGCTCATCGAGCGGTCCCTGACCGACCTCGCATCGCTGCTCGTGGAGGATCCGCTCGACACGTCCGACGTGTTCCTCGCTGCTGGAAGCCCCTGGTTCCTGACGCTGTTCGGACGGGACGCGCTGTGGGCTGCGCGCATGATGCTGCCGGTCACCGTCGATCTGGCCCACCACACGCTGCGCGTGCTGGCGCGTCGCCAAGGCGCGCGCCGCGACGAGCGGACCGAGGAGGCGCCGGGCAAGATCCTGCACGAGGTCCGCCACGGTGGGCTCGTCGAGCGCGCCGACCTGCCGGCACGCTACTACGGCAGCGTCGACGCAACGCCGCTGTGGATCATCCTGCTGTCGGATGCGTGGCGATGGGGGTTGCCTGACGACGACGTCGCGGCGCTGCTGCCCGCGTGCGAACGCGCACTGGAGTGGATGGCGCGCGACGGCGACCCCGACGGCGACGGGTTCCTGGAGTACGCCGGGTCCGCCGATGGCCTGGCGAACCAGGGATGGAAGGACTCGCACGACGCGATCCCGTTCGCGGCCGGCGGCCTCGCGTCGCCGCCGATCGCGTTGTGCGAGGTGCAGGGGTACGCCCACGACGCGGCGGTGCGCGGCGCCGAGCTGCTCGACCACTTCGACCGGTCGGGCGGCGACCGCTGGCGCGCATGGGCCGGCGGTCTCCGCGAGCGCTTCCGTGCCAGCTACTGGGTCGATGACGGCGCAGGTGCGTACCCCGCCCTGGCCCTCGACGGCGCGAAGCGCCGCGTGGACGCCGTCGCCTCGAACATGGGCCATCTGCCGGGCACCGGCATCGTCGACCGCAGCGAGATCGCCTGCATCGCAGCGCGGTTGTCCGCGCCCGACATGGCCAGCGGCTGGGGCCTGCGCACGCTGTCCGCGACGTCGCCGCGGTTCAACCCGCTGTCGTACCACGGGGGGTCGGTGTGGCCACACGACACGGTCATCGCCGCAGCGAACCTCGCGCTCGCCGGCCACGGTGCCGCGGCGATGCGCCTCGCCGGCGGGCTCGTGGAGGCGGCCTCGGCCTTCCGTGGCAGGCTCCCGGAGCTGTTCGGTGGGGAGCAGCGCGTCGACGGCCTACCACCGCTGCCGTATCCGGCGGCGTGCCGTCCGCAGGCGTGGTCCGCGGCATCGTCGATGCTCCTGTTGCGCTGTCTGCTCGGTCTCGACCCGCACGTTCCGCACGGCACGCTACGCCTTCGTCCCGTGTGGCCACCACCGTTCGTGGGGTTGGAGGTGACGGGACTAGGGGTCGGCGGCTGCGACCTGTCGGTCGCCGTCAATGCCGATGGCGTGTGGGTCGACGCGGTGCCGGCGGAGCTGAGGGTCGAGGTGGTCGGCGCGCCGACCCTGTCCCGTCCGCCGGGGCCTCGCGCGGTCTGACACCCGTACGGCGACGACACGGACGGGATGCCGACGGATACCGGGCCGTTGGGCCCTGTTTGTGTGCGCAGCGCAGGGCAGTGTTGGGTGGGCCCAGCGGCGGAAAGGGGAGGCATGCGGATCCTGCAGATCGCGCCACCGTGGTTTGCCGTGCCGCCGACCGGCTACGGCGGCATCGAGCGTGTGGTCGCGAACCTGGCCGATGGCCTGGTCGCTGGCGGACACGACGTGACGCTGCTGGCGTCGGGTGGCTCACGGACGACCGCGCGGCTGTGGACCGTCTTCGACGAGCCACCGTCGCGGGCGCTCGGCTGTCCCGCGCACGAGATCACGCATTGGATGCGCGCGCACGAGGCACGGGACGACTTCGATATGATCCACGACCACTCGTCCATCGTGGGCGCGGCGCTGGCGGCGGTAGGGGGCGGGCCGCCCGTCGTGCACACGATGCACGGGCCGTGGGAGCCCCACATCGCCGCGGCCTACCGCGCGTTGCCGCCGGGCCTGCACATCGCCGCGATCAGTGAGGACCATGCGCGCCGGGCGCCGAGCGGTCTGGACGTCGAGGTCGTCCACAACGGCATCGACCTGTCGCGGTTCCCGTTCCGCGGCACGCCCGACAGCCAGGGTCACCTGGCCTTCGTGGGTCGCGCAAACCCGGAGAAGGGGCCGGACGTCGCGATCCGCGTGGCGCGCCACCTCGGCCGGCCGCTGCGCATGGCGTTGAAGATCAACGAGCCGAACGAGTGCCGCTACCTCGACGAGGTGCTCCGACCGCTGCTGACCGACGTCGACGTCGATCTCGTGCTCAACGGCTCGGCGGCCCAGTCGGCTGCGATCCTGGCCGGCGCGATCGCGACGCTGGCGCCACTGGCGTGGGACGAGCCGTTCGGACTCGCGCTGGCCGAGTCGATGGCCTGCGGCACCCCTGTCGTCGCCTACGACAGGGGCGCGGCCGGCGAGGTCATCGTCGACGGCGAGACCGGCTACCTTGTCGCGCCGGGTGACGTGGACGGCCTGTGCACGGCTGTCGAGAAGGCCACCGGCCTGTCCCGGACGGCCTGCCGTCGCCGGGTGGCCGACCGCTTCTCGGCCTCGGCGATGGTCTCCCGATACACGGCCCTGTACGAGCGCGTGATCGGCAGAACGCACCCCCAGATCCTCAGGGTCGCCTCGCGCGTCCTGTCGAGCGTGCGCGGCTGACACGGGTGCCGCGCGTACGGCGCGGCCAGCTTCGTGGCCGGTCCGACACGGTCGTCCGCCCCGGAAACGGCAGGCCGACGGTTCTGCGACGCCGCATGACGCCTTGCCTGGACACGCCGCTAGAGGATGCGCGCCACCACCGGCACGCGGCTGATGAGCAACCAGGCGAGCGCGAACGAGCCGGCGATGCCGCCCCCTGCCACGATGAGCGCCTTGGCCTCGGCCGGCAGCGGTGCGGCGCGCAGGGCGACGGCGAGTCCGATCAGGACGACGCCCTGCACCATGAATGCACCGTAGGCTCTGCGGGCGAGCACCGGACCCCACCGGATACGACGATCGAGACGGCGCTGCGCGACGCCGAGCAGCCACACCGATCCGAACACGGTCAGCGCGGTCTCGATGACGGCGAACACGACCGCCGACCAGTGCCAGCTCCCCATGGCGGCATCCATCACGTCGAGGACGCTCGCGACGGCCAGGAAAACCGCCATGGCCGCGACCGCCCACAGCGTGATGGCGCCGCACCGTCGGCGGAGCTGGGCGGGGACGGCTGCCAGCCAGCCCCGCCGGGAGCCGGTGATCCCCAGCGCGAAGACCGCGAGGCACGCGGGCCACTCCCAGTAGTTCAGGTCCCAGAAGCCGCTCTCGCTCGCGTACGGGTACGCCAGGCGGACCAGGAACGCCGCCGGTGCGGTGGCGGCAGCGACGAGCAGCAGGTGGCGTGCGGTGATCTGGGCGGGTGCACGTCGGCCGGGGCGGTGCGGCCACACGCGTGCCCATGCCGCATAGGCGAGGGAGAACAGCAGCAGCACACCGACGAACCACAGGACACCGGTGTCGAGCTGTCGTTCGGGGCCGAGGTAGGCGTCCCAGTAGGAGCCGGGTGCGGCACCCAGTGGGTGCTCGAGCGCGTACATCATCGTGGGCTGCACCACCCCGACGAATAGGGCGAACGGAACCCCCAGCCGCAGCAGCCGGTCACGCATGAACCGTGCAGTGCCCTTGCGTTCCAGCGATGGCGGGGTGAGCAGGCCGGCGACGAGGAACAGCAGCGCGATCATGAACAGCCCGAACGGGGTGACGACGACCAGCAGCACCCCCTCGGTCACCGGCGACAGCGTGACCTCCCGCACGCCTGTGTACGACCACGCCTCGATCGTTCCCGCGTAGCCCAGGATCGCGTGGAGCGCGATGATCGCCGCGATCAGGACGACCTTGAGGTTGTCGACGTACACGTGCCGCGTCGACGCCCACTGTTGCACCGCGGAGCCATGTCCGCCTGCTCCCGTCTCGCGAGCAGCACCCGGAGCCGTGATCGTCACGACCTGACCGTCGTGTGCGCCCCTGCCTGGCACAAGGGCCGAAGGTCCTCGCCGGTCCGACGACCTGCCTGGATCGAACGGGTGTCGTCTCAGGTGTGTTCGGGGCGCCGGGGACGCAACGCTGCGATCTCGAGTCGGCGAACGACGTCGCTCGGCGAGACCAGGCCGACGAGGCGGTCCCCGTCGACGACCAGCGCGCGGCCGTCCGTGGCCGTGGTCATCCGGGGCAGCAGGTCTGACAGCGCATCGTCAGATCGGGCGACCGGAACGTCGGCCAGCGGGCAGGCGACCTGGCCGACGGGCGTGGCGGCCCGCCGGCCGACAGGGATCCGCTTGACCCGTTGCAGCGTCACCATGCCGGTCAGCCGCCCATCATCGGTCACCGGGAACGTCGAGTGACGGTGTGCGAAGACGTAGGCATCGAGGAACCGCGCGACCGTGATCTCCGCCGGCACCGTGACCGGGTCGGGCGACATCACGTCCGCGACCCGCACGCCCGCGAGTGCACCAGTGACCTCGGCCTGCTGCTCCTCCGCCGTCGCCGCCGTGGTGATGAACCAGCCGAGCAGCATGAGCCACAGCCCGCCCGGGTCGGCCATGACGAACTGGACGAGACCGAGAGCCACGAGCAGCCAGCCGAACCGTCTGCCCGCCCGGGAGGCTGTGACGGCGGCACCCACGCGGTCGCCCCGCAGCCGCCAGAGCAGCGCACGAAGGAGGCGGCCACCGTCCAGCGGCGCGGCCGGGATCAGGTTGAACACCGCCAGCACCAGGTTGATCGTGGCCAGCCACATGCATACGCCAGTCGGCAGGCCCGCCGATCCGATGGCCCGCAACCCTACGCCGATCAGGGCGAACCCGGCCGCGAGCGCCAGGCTCACCGCCGGTCCGACGCCGGCGATCCTCAGCTCCGCGGATGGTGTCGCCGGCTCCCCCTGCAGCCGTGCGACCCCACCGAGCATCCACAGCGTGATGCCGTCGACCTCGACACCGTTGTGGCGCGCGACGACCGCGTGGGCGATCTCGTGCGCCAGCAGCGACAGGAAGAACAGCATCCCGGCGATCAGCCCGGCAAGGGCGTAGGCCGCGGTGGTCCTCCCGGGATACACCATCGGGAACTGACCCGCGGCCAGCCCGAGCGTCACGAGCGCGAAGATGACGAGGACGCTCCAGTTGAATCCCACGGTGACGCCTGCGATCCGACCGAGTCGAACGTGCTCGTGCATCATGGACCCCTTGGGGCGGCATCGCCGGATCAGGCGCCGCACCCAGCGTCGCTCGCACCGGTGTCGCGGTCCGGGCCGTTCGGCCCGGCATCGGCCTGCGTTGGCCTCGTGTGGCCCACGACCGCGTCACTTCGCGAGGTCGTGGGCACGATGGCCCTGTCCCGGCGGGTCGACCGGCCTGGCGTCGGTCGACCGTAGCCCTCCGGCCTCCAGGTCGACCGGATGGCCGGCACCGGGCCCGCGGCCGGTCTGCTGCTCGAGCACGCCGGTGCGGACGCGCTGCTGGTCGTCGGCACTCGGGGGCACGGGGCGGTCGGGCAGATGCTTGTCGGATCGGTGACCCACCAGTGCCTGCATCACGCGACCGGGACGGTGGCGGTCGTCCCGTAGCACCCGCCGTCGGACGCCGTGGTCAGGACCCTCGGTGCGCCGGAGCGAGCAGGACCGGCACTGGCGAGCGGGCGAGCATGGCACGCACGACCGGCGCGTGCTCACTGCTCAGGTCCTGCGACCAGGTCAGCGCGACGAGGTCGATTGACGCGCTGTCGACGACGTCGAGCAGGGCGTCCGCCACGTCGCCTGATCGCAGCCACAGGTCCCCGGCGTCTCGCGGTCCGAACCGTGACACGAAGTCGGCCGACCACGCGGGCGCCGCGTGGTGCGGCTGATCCCAGAACGACGGCACGGTGGAGGGCGTGAACACGTGGAGCGGCACGATCTCGACCCCGTGCTCGGCGAGCCGCCCGAGCAGGTCGGTCGCGTCGCCGGGGTCGGCGGTGCCCTCCACGGGCACGAGCACCCTCCGCACGTCGGTGATCGGCGCGGTCGGCGGCGTCACGACGACGGGGCACCGCGTCCGTGCCGTGACGGCGAGGGCCGTGCGGCCCGCCGGCAGCTTCCCGGAGGAGGTGCCGCGGGCGCCGATGACGACGACCATGTCGCCGCGTGCCGCCGCATCGGTGATGGCTGGGATGGCACGACGGTCGACCACGACGAGATCCGCTCCGTGCCGCTCGGCGATGGCGGCGATGCGGTTCGTGGCCGTCGGCTCCCCGTCCCGGCGTGCGTGCATGGCACCGATGTCGGCGGCGAGGCGGTCGGCCACCACCCGCGCCGTCGCCATGACAGCGGGTGCTGCTGTGCTCGTGTCGAGGGCCGCGATGACCTTCATGCAATGCCCTCCGTCCGCCCCGGCAGCGGCAGTTCACGTCCAGGCGGCGCCACGGTCACGCCGTGACGGTCAGGCCCGAGGCGGACGGACACCGGACGCTCGCACGCCACGTGGACATGGTGATGGTGCGCACGCACGACCACGCGTCCACCACGGAAGCGCAGCATGACCTCGAGGCTGTTCCACGTCGCCGGCAGAACGGGATCGAGCAGGAGCGCTGCTCCGGCTGGACGCAACCCCAGGAAGCCGAACACCAGCGCCTGCCAGACCCCGCCGAACGTGGCGACGTGCAGCCCACCGGCCGTCGTGCCGGTCATGTCGTCGAGATCCAGCCGCAGGGCGACCCGCAGCAGGTCGAGGGCGCGGTCGGGTCGGCCCGCTCGGGCCCACAGGGCGGCATGGATGGCCGGCGACAGCGAGCTGCCGTGCGCCGTGCGCGGGGCGTAGTAGTCGAGGTTCGGCCGGAGCGATCCCGGTGCGACCTCGTCCGGCAGCAGGTGGTGCAGCATCAGGACGTCGGCCTGCTTGACCACCTGGGACGCGTGCACGACATCGCGTCCCAGCAGCAGGTCGGCAGCCACCGGCGGATGGGCGATGTCGCTGATGATCAGGGGTGTGAGGCCGTAGAAGCCGGCGAACTGCTCGTAGCGCCCCGTCCGCGGGTCGTGGTTGTCGACGAGCGCGTCGGCAACCTCCCGCCAGCGTCTGGCCTCCGCTGGAGACGCGACGCCGTACCGCTCGGCCAGCGCAGCCGCGGCACGCAGATGCCACCGTGCCATGACGTTGGTGAACGCGTTGTCGTCGACGAGCTCGTGGTACTCGTCGGGTCCGATGACGTCGCGGACGTGCGCCCGACCGTCGTCGTCGTGGTCCACGCGTGACGCCCAGAACCGCGCGCCCTCGGTGACCAGCGGCATGCCGGGCCCCTCGAGGAACGCATCGTCGCCGGTCCATCCGGCGTAGTGCATCACAGCCCACGCGATGTCGGCCACGACATGCTGCTCGGCCGCGCCGGTGCGGATGGGCACCAGCGTCCCGGACCGGTCGAAGGTGGCCCGCGGGGTCACGTCGTCGCCGTCGTCGGCGGACTCCCAGGGCCACAGCGCGCCCACGAAGCCGAGAGCGGCAGCCCGCCGCCGGCTCGCGTCGAGCCGCGCCACCCGGTAGCGCAGCATCGCCTGTGCGGCGGAGGGGTGGGTCGCGGCGAGCACGGGCAGCACGAACACGTCGGCGTCCCAGAACACGTGGCCGTCATAGGCGGGTCCGCTCAGGCCGCGGGCGCCGACCGCCGCCTCGCCGCCGTCGGCGACCGTCGACAGCAGGTGGAACAGCGCGAACCGAGCGGCGAGCTGCGCGTCGGGGTCGCCATCGATCGTGATCGCCGCATCGCTCCAGCGCCTCGCCCACGCCGCCCGCTGCTCGGCGAGCAAAACGTCGAAGCCCGCGGCGGCGGCGTCCTCGAGGACCTCCTGAGCGTCGGCAGAGCGTGGGCGTCGGGTCGGATGCGCCACGTAGCCGGCCAGCCGCTCGATGCGCGTCAGGGCGCCGGCAGCCTGGGTCTGGCGCGCGGCCGCGACGACACCGCCGCCACGGTTCGCACGCGCGGTCGCGGTGCAGTCGTCCGCCCAGCCTCCGTCACGTGGCCGCAACGCGTCACCGGGGGACAAGCCGGCCGCCGCCTCGGCACGCATCACCATCACTCCGGGACGCACGCCCGACGCGAACCGCATGGACCTGAACCCGTCGTCCGACTCGCGCAGGAGGACGCCGGTGCGCAGGTCGAGGACGCGCCGGCCCGCGCGGCTGGTCACGCCGTCGAACGCCGTCCATGCCGGCCCGGGGAGCAGGATCCGACGGTCACCACTGTCGGTGTAGACGCCGGCCGCGACGACCGCTCCGGAGCCGGGCGCGTCCTCCTCCAGACACCCCCGACTGCCGAAGCTTCCGTCGGCGAGTGTCAGCAGCGTCGCCTGGACGGCCGCGTCCGCGGGGTGGTCGGGGACCCGCAGGGCGAGTGTCCAGGACGGATCGGCATCGATGTCGGGTACGCGGCCGTCGGCCCGCCGCCGAAGCTGGCCGTCGATCAGGTCGCACAGCTGTGGCGGGCCAGCGACCGCACCGGTCCGGTGCCACGCCGGATCGGCTGCGACGACGGTGGCGCGGGCGAGTTCGGGGACCGCGCACACGCCGGCGGCGTCGGGCCGCACGAGGGACGCGAGGCGGGCACCGACGACCAGGACGAGGCCGGCACCGATGCCGCAGTGAGCCAGCACTGCGGCCATCCAGCGTGCGGCGGCGGCCATGGCGCCTCCCGCCCCGCCTGGATCCTCCGGTACGACGGTGCTTCGGCGCAGGCCGTCCGGGCCGCACGCGTGCACGCCGACCCCACCGTCCGTGAGAAGATGCAGGGTGCCGGGTCCGTCAGGACGCGTGGCCAGGTCATCGTCGACCACGCGCGCGGACGCGTCGCTGAAGATCCCGACATGCACGCCCGCGCGGCACGCCGCCTGGATGCGGTCGCGGAGCACTGACCGATCCCTGCCGGCGATCTCCTCCCACACGCACAGGATCGCCTCGTGGGTGCGCGCGTCGGCGGGCGTCGACGCGGTTGGATCCGTTGCGAGGTCGTGCTGGCGCGTCAGTCGTCCGGCTCGTCGAAGTGCTGGACGAACGCGTCCGACCCCGGGAGGAAGTAGCCGACGCGGCCGTCATCGGCCCACCGCACGACGTACGGGGGGCGACCGTCCTCCCCCCGGATCTCCAGGATCTCGGCGTCGCGGTCCGGCTCACCGACGTGGTGCCGCCTGATCACCAGGCGGTCGCCGACGCGTGCGCGCAGGTCTTTCATGGTGCGCGTCTCCTGCTGTCGCGGTCTCGATGCACACACTGTGCATCCTCCACCTCGCGGATGGAAGGGCGTTGCGCCCGCCCGTGCCGGGACCATCGCATCTGGTCGGTCCGAGCGGGCGGTACGGCCGTGCGCACAAGGCCCTTGGACCCTGGGCGCTGCGGAGCCTCCAGGGCGATCCTGAAGGATCTCGTGAGGGAGTGGGCACATGGCCTCCACGACGTCCACCGGCTCGTCCCGTCTGGGGATGGGGCATGACGACCGCACTGGTGATCGGCAACATGATCGGGCGCCCGGCTCGGGCGGGACGCCGTGATCGCGGGACTGGCCTTCGCCTACGCGATGTGGGCGATCGCCGGTGCAGGCGACGAGGTGGTGTTCAAGGGGTTCCTGATGCTCCTGGCCGGCATCCCCGTGTACGTCTGGATCCGCTGGCGTGAGCAGGAGAAACCGTCGACGGGGCCCTGACCGGCCCTACGCCCAGCCCACGGCCGTCTCATGAGCGACGACGCACCCGGAGGACATTGACATGCGCACCGTGGTGATCATGGGAGCCGGCGGCCGCGACTTCCACAACTTCAACGTCGCGTACCGCGACGATCCTGACACGACCGTCGTGGCCTTCACGGCGGCGCAGATCCCCGGGATCGCCGACCGGACCTACCCCGCGAGCCTCGCCGGGCCGCGTTACCCGGACGGCATCCCGATCGTCGGTGAGGAGCGGCTGTCGGAGGTCGTGCGGGACCACGACATCGACGAGGTCGTGTTCGCCTACTCGGACCTGCCTCACGTCGAGGTCATGCATCGCGGCTCGATCGCCATGGCGGCGGGCGCGGACTTCCGGCTCCTGGGACCCGACGCGACGATGCTGCACAGCACCAGGCCGGTCGTCGCCGTGTGCGCGACCCGGACCGGTGCGGGGAAGAGCCAGACGAGCCGGCGCGTCGGCCGCCTGCTGATCGATGCGGGCCACCGAGTGGCGCTCGTGCGGCACCCCATGCCGTACGGGGACCTGGAGGCGATGCGCGTACAGCGCTTCGCCACACTGGCCGACATCGACGCGGCGAACCCGACGATCGAGGAGCTCGAGGAGTACGAGGAGCCGGTGCGCCAGGGGATGGTGATGTACGCCGGGGTCGACTACGAGGCGATCCTGCGCCGGGCGGAGGCCGAAGCCGACGTGGTCATCTGGGACGGCGGCAACAATGACTTCCCCTTCTTCGTGCCGGACCTGATGATCACGGTCACGGACCCGCTGCGGCCCGGCGACGAGCTGTCCTACCACCCGGGCGAGGTCAACCTGCGCATGGCCGACGTCGTGGTCGTCAACAAGGTGGATTCGGCCCCGCTCTCGGCGATCGCCGAGGTCGTCGAGACGGTCGCCCGGACGAACCCTGCTGCGACCGTCGTGAAGGCGGCCTCGCCGGTGACGCTCGAACCCGGTCCGGCGCTCGCCGGGCAGCGGGTGCTCGTCGTCGAGGACGGCCCGACGCTGACCCACGGTGGCATGCCGCTGGGCGCCGGCACGGTCGCGGCGCGCCACGCCGGCGCGCGCGAGCTGATGGACCCGCGTCCGTACGCGATCGGGTCGATCGCCAGCACCTTCGCGCGCTACCCGCACATCGGGCCGCTGCTGCCGGCCATGGGCTACGGCAAGGAACAGATCGACGAGCTCGCGGCGACGATCACGGCGACGCCGTGCGACGTCGTGGTCACCGGCACGCCGATCGACCTGCGACGCATCCTGCACGTCGAGGTCCCGATCCGGCACGCGACCTATGAGCTGCGTGACGCGGGGCGCCCCACCCTGGCCGACGCGCTCGAGCCACTGCTGGACAACCTCGCCGCCTCGCGGCGGTGAGGGTCGTCGCCGCACTCGGAGGCAACGCGCTGCTGCGGCGGGGCCAGCGCCGCACGTGTCGGTCCAGCGGACCAACGTGGCCGTCGCGGCGGCGGCGATCGCCGAGCTCGCCACCGAGCACGACGTCATCGTCACCCACGGCAACGGTCCACAGGTCGGGCGGCTCGCATTGCAGAGCATGGCGCAGGTGTCAACCGAACCGAGGCCGCTGGACGTCCTCGACGCCGAGAGCGAGGGGCTGATCGGCTACCTGCTGGACCAGGCGCTCTGCAACGCCCTGCCGGGACGGGAGGTCGCGACGGTGCTGACGCAGACGCTCGTCGACCCGGGCGATCCCCGCGTTCGGCGCGCCGAGCAAGCCCATCGGACCCGTCTACAGTGAGGTCGACGCACGCCGCCTCGCCTCGGAGCATGGCTGGAGCGTGGCACCCGACGGCGACGGGTTCCGCCGCGTCGTGGCGTCCCCGGAGCCAGGTGAGATCGTCGAGGCCCGCACCATCGCGCTTCTCGTGCACGCGGGCGTGCTGGTCGTGTGTGCAGGTGGCGGAGGGATCCCCGTCACGTCGGACGACGGTGTGCTCAGGGGCGTGGAGGCGGTCGTGGACAAGGTCGCCGCGGCGTTGCTGGCCCGGCGGGCCCGGGCCCAAGCGTTGCTGCTGCTGACCGACGCCGCAGCCATCGTGCGTGGCGAACGCGGCACCGTCGTCGCGCGCGACCCGGCGCGGTGAGGGTGTGGCCTCCTCCGTCAGGGCCTCGGGCCGTTGTTCTCATGCGCGCAGGGCCCACCGGCCTGCCCGACGTCGTGCGCGCGATGTCCAATGGGGTCACGAGCCGTCCCGGCGGATGAGGTGGCGCGATGACACGAGCACTGGTGGTGTTCGAGTCGATGTTCGGGAACACGGCGACCATTGCGCGGGCGGTCGCTGACGGCGTGGGCGGAGGCGTTGACGTCGACCTGGTCGAGGTCGGCGACGCGCCGACCGCGATCGCTGACGACGTCAGCCTGCTGGTGCTCGGGGGACCGACGCACGCGTTCGGGATGAGCCGGCCCGGTACGCGGCGGTCTGCGGCGCAGCAGGCGGAGCATGCCCTGGTCTCGCGGGGGATCGGGCTGCGTGAGTGGCTCGCTGCGGTCGACGTCGGGGACGCCAGGCCGTCCGCGGCGACGTTCGACACGATGCTCGCCGGCCCGCGGTGGATCCGGTGGATGCCCTCGGCCGGACGCGGCGCCCATCGGGGCCTGCGCAAGCTCGGGCTGCACATGGTGGCGCCGCCGGAGACCTTCTACGTAACGGACACGACGGGCCACTGGTCGACGATGACGAGGAGCGCGCACGCCAGTGGGGCGAGCGGCTCGTGGCCGAGGCCCACCGGCCCAGTGCCGCGACCTGATCGCCGGTCGGTTGTCGTCGTTCATCCGATGTCGTCGAGGAGGAGAGGACCATGCAGTACCAGATCGCCGACGAGCACGCGGAGGTCCTGCGTGAGGTGCTCGACGCGGCGTTGCGTGAGCTGCGGTACGAGATCTCGGACACGGACAACTCACGGTACAAGCAGGAACTGCGCGAACGTGAGGAGGCGCTGCGTGCGTTGATGGCGCCGCTCGGAGGGCCACTGCCGGACGCGCCGCGGCGGTCGGTCACCCGGCGCTGACGATCGTGCGGCGTCGCCTTCGTGGTCGGCTGCCTGAGCACCACGGCGATGCTGCGGCGCTCGAACCCGTGATCGAGATCCCCCGGGGCTGTCGCAACAAGTACGAGTTCGACCCGGACCACGGTGTGATCCGGCTGGACCGGACGCTCTTCACCGCGACCCAGTTCCCCGCCGACTACGGGTTCATCCGGCACACCTCGTCGGAGGACGGCGATCCGCTCGACACGATGGCGCTGCTGCAGGAGCCGACCTTCCCCGGCTGCTGGATCGTCGTCCGGGCGGTCGGCGGATTCTGGATGCACGACGAAGCGGGGACCGACCCGAAGCTGCTGTGCGTCCCGTCGCGCGATCCGTGGTGGGCGCACGTCCGGGGGACGTCGACGACGCCCCGCGGTTCTCCTCGCCGAGATCCGGCACTTCCTTCACGGTCTACAAGCAGCTCGAGCCCGGCAAGTCCACCCGGTGCTACGGGCGGGAGGGCGTCGAGGTTGCCGACGCCGTCGTGCGCGCGGCCCAGCGCCGGGCGCGTCGCGCGGCAACTACTGGCACGAAGCCATAGGGGTGATCGCAATGACCTGGACCGGTCGGCGTGAACGTGCGCGTGCGAGTTCAGGGGCACGACGGACGGGCTACGTGATCACGATCGTGATCAACGCGATGGTGCTGTACGTCGTCGACAACGTCCTGGAGTGGGACCTCCTAACGTTCCTCACCGACGACTTCGCCAGCGTGCTGCCCCTGCTGGAGCTGTCGCTGCTGGCGACGATCGCGGTCAACGTCGTGTACCTGGCGTACGACGAGCCGACGTTTCGAACGGTCATGCAGCTCGGGCTGTCCGGCATCTCGCTGGCCGTGGTGCTCCGCCTGTACGACGTCTTCCCGTTCGACTTCTCGGACTACGACCCGGCGTGGGGCACGGTGGCGCGTGCCGTTCTGATCCTCGCGATCGTCGGGACCGGCATCGGGCTCGTCGTCGAGGCCGGCCGGCTGGTGCAGGCGCTCGCACGAGGTCCCGCTGCGCGGCAGTGACCCGGAAGGAGGACGCCATGGCCATGCCGGCGTTGATCCTGGCCGTCATGGGCGTGACCTGGGCCGTGGGGGTCGAGCGCTGGTCCGACCGCTGGGGCGCCACCGATGGTGAGGTCACCAGCACGTTGCCCGGCGACGACCTCATCGAGGAACCCGCGATGGCGACGACCCGGGCCGTCACCGTCGACGCCTCGCCGCAGCTCGTGTGGCCGTGGATCGCCCAGTTCGGCCAGGGCCGCGGCGGGTTGTACAGCTACGACTGGCTCGAGCGCGTGTTCGGCATGGACATCACGTCGATCGACGAGATCCTGCCGGGCGAGCAGGACATCGGCGTCGGGGATCAGATCTGGATCACCCAGCCCGGGTACCCGGCCCACCTCGGACTGGTGGTCGCCGACGTGGAGCCCGGCCGGGCGCTGGTGCTGGCGTCGCCGACGCCCGACCGGCCCGCCGCGCCCGAGGAAAGCGCCGTGGACCTGGACGTTCGGCGTCCGTCCGGACGGTGAAGGCGGGACGCGGTTGATCGTGCGGAACCGCAACGCCACGGTCGGCGCGCTCGGCGATGTCGTGTGGGACCGCGTCGTCGGCCCGATCGGCTTCGCGATGGAACGTCGGACGATCCTGGGCATCGCGCAGCGCGCCGAGGTGGCAGCCGGACGCGACGCTGCGCCGGCCTGGCGCGAGCCGCTGTGGTTCGGCGCCCTGCTGCTGACAGGCCTGGCCATCCTGGCGATCACCATCACACGAGCGCCGCTCGGACGTCGCGTCACCTACGTCGTGGCGCTCACGACCGCGGCGACCCTCGTGCTGTTCCGTTTCCCGTCGCCGTGGCTGTCGGTGGTGCTCGTGACGCTCGCCGGGTTCCTCGCGTTGCTGCTGTGGCGTGCCTGGCCGCCGGGTGCGGGTGCGCAACGACGGCGGGTGCGATCAGCGGCAGACGATCGGCTGGTCACCGTGCGGGGGTGACGATCACCGCATCGCCACGGTGAAATCTCGCCCGGATCGTGCCGAACGGGCACGTGTGGCGGCACCGGGACCGGTCCGGCCGCCCTGTCGAGGAACGCGACCACGCGTCGTTCGCACTGCCGCGGTCTGCTATGGAGCCCACCCGTGGCGACCTCTGACGGGTGACGAGCCCGGGGTCACGGCCTGGCGGTCCTGCCCCTCCGACGGGCCCGCTGCCGACAGGCCGAACGGCCGCGACCAGACCGGCACGGCGTGCGTCCGACCGGCAGGACGCGCGACATCCAGGTCAGGGCAGAGGCGCCCGCCACTGGATGCGCGTGCCCGACGGGTCGCTGTCGATCTGCATCGAGCCGCCGAACCGTTCGGCGCGTGCGGCGACGTTGGTCAACCCACTGCGTCGACCACCGGCGGGTATGCCGCGGCCGTCGTCGGACACCTCCAGGTGCACGCTCTCCTCGACGATCTGCAGGCGGAGGGTCACGTGCGACGCCTGCGCGTGGCGGCCGATGTTGCTCACAAGCTCGCGGGCCGCGGCGAGCAGGTCGACCACGATCTCGTCGGGGACATCGATGTCGACCGCCGGGTCGATCTCGCACACCGGGGCGAAGCCCAGCAACTGCTCGCCCGTCCGACAGATCTCCGCGAGCTGCCGGCTGACCGTCGACGCCCCGCTGCGCCGGGCGTGCAGCCCGAAGATGGACGACCGCAGATCGGTGATCGCCGCGTCGATCTCGTCGACGGCGCCTCGGATGCGATCGGCGGCCACCGGGTCGTCGGTGCGCGCCGTGACGCTGTCGAGCTCGAGGCCGGCCGCGAACAGGCGCTGGATCACGAGGTCGTGCAGGTCGTGGCTGATCCGATCGCGATCGGTGAAGATCGCCGCCCGCCGCCGCTGCGCCTGCGCGTGTTCGTAGTCGAGCGCGAGCGCGGCCTGCGCGGCGAGATCCTCGGCCGCCCGCAGGTCGTCGGCGCTGAACTGACCGTTGCCCTTCTGACGGGTGATCGTGATCACGCCCAGTGGCTCGTCCCGTACGCGCATGGGCACGACCATCGCCGGACCCCCTGCCCTCGTGCTCGGCAGTGGATCTCCCGCGCGCTCGAGCGACGAGAGGTCGTCGACGGCGAGGGCATGGCCCTCCGCGTACGCCTGTGTCATGATCGAGTCATCGCGCGAGAGCCGCAGCCCGACCAGTTCGTCCGCGTCGAGCCCGTCGGAGGCGACCACGACGAGGTCGTCGCCGACGGCCATCGCCAGATGACAGGTCACAGCCTCGGCCAGCTCCCGGAAGCGCGCGACGACCATCTGCTGCACCTGCGCCTCGTCGGACCCCCGGAGCAGCGCTCCTGTGAGGTCGCGTGTCGCCTCCAGCCAGCGCTGACGGCGTAGTGCCACGCCGTGCAGCCGGGCGTTGGCGATCACCACGCCGGCCGCCGCGGCCAGCGTCTTCACGAGCTCGAGGTCGTCGTCGGTGAACCCGTGGCCGCCTCGCCGGTTCGTCAGGTACAGGTTGCCGTAGATCTCGTCCCGGACCGCGATCGGCGCCCCGAGGAAGGAGTGCATCGGCGGGTGGTGCTCGGGGAAGCCGACCGACGCCGGGTGCGTGGAGAGGTCGTCGAGCCGCAGCTCCCTGGGCTCGGTGATCAGCAGCCCAAGGATCCCGTGCCCTTCGGGGAGGTGGCCGATCTGTTCGACCGTGTCGTCGGGCATGCCGGTGTGCACGAACTCGCGGAGTCGGCCGTCCTCGCCGATCACACCCAGGGCCGCATACTCGGCGTCGACCATGTCGGCGGCCACCTCGACGATGCGGTCGAGCACGCTCGCGAGGGACAGCTCCGCCGAGGCGACCCTCACGATGGCCTCGATCAGGCGCCACAGCCCGTCACGGACCCCGACGATCTCCTGGGTCTGGCGTAGGAGCTCACCGAGCAGGTCGTCGAGGGTCAGCCGCGCGTGCTTGGGCGCTCGCAGGGGGTCCGTGCGCCGCTCCACCGACCCTCCTGACCAGCGCTGTCACGGCGCTCACACACAGCACGCCTCGGCGGGCCGCGCTGCTGAGGCGTTCATGGTAGGAAACGGCTCCGCTGCGGTCAATGCGTCCCGGCGTGCCGGGTCGTCAGTCCGCGACGCCCTGCGACGTGCCGTTCCACGACCCGCCCCGTCCGCCGGCGAGCGCGCCGAGGACCCTGTCGGCGAGGTCGTGCACGGCTGCGACCACCTCGGGTGAGACACCCGCCTGCGGCGTGAACCACCGTCCCTCAATGCAGAAGAGCTCGACGACGAGGTCGGTGCGATCGCTCCCGGCGGCGTCGATCACGTCGACGAGGCTGACCTGCTGGCCACCGTGGGGGTAGGAGGTGGGCAGACGGTCAGTGCGGGAGCCCTGACGACCGTCAGCCCGCCCGGACCGTGCTGTTCGAGGATGTCCGCGAGATCAGTCCTGCCGCGTCGTCACCGTGGTCACACCGGCCGAAGGCGACGACCGCGGTCGGTCCGTCCGTCGTGACGTCACTCCTCGCTCTGTGCAGCGGGATGCGGCGTCCGGTGATCGCATCCCGCGGTGCCTGGCCTTGGCGACCAGTGTGCCGGGACCGGGAGCAGGCCTCCGGGGACTTCTCCCTTGCCGAGGAGGGACCTTTGCACCGCGACCGCCGCGCGCGCGTGCTGCAGAGTGTGCGCACGGTTCGAGTGACGAGGATCGAGTCGAGATGAGGATCCTTGTGGGCGTGGACGGCTCCGTACGGTCGGAGCGCGCGCTGCGCTGGGCCCTGCGCGAGGCCAGGGCACGAAACGCCGACGTGTCCGTCGTCCACGCCTTCGACGTCCCCAGCCTCCGTGGTCCCCTGGATCGGGAGGTGCCGCTCGACGACGAGCACGCGAGGGCTCGCGAGCACGTCGACCGCATGGTCGCGCGGTCGGGCCGGCGCGCCGCGGCCGTGCCGGTCGACGTCGAGGTGGTTGCGACGACGGACCACCGCACCCCGGCCAACGTGCTGCTAGGGCGCAGCCGACACGCCGACCTCGTCGTCGTCGGCGCCAGGGGCCTGGGCGGGTTCGCAGGGCTGCTGCTGGGCAGCGTCAGCCAGCAGGTCGCCGCCCACGCCAACGTCCCGGTCGCGGTCATCCCCGGCCCCGCGGCGCCTGGCGGCGCCAGCATCGCGCTCCCGCGATCGGTCGTGGTCGGCGTCGACGGCTCGTCGCACGCGGCCGCGGCGTTGCGGTGGGCCGTCGACCATGCGGCGGTGCACGTCCGCCCGGTCACGGCGGTGTACGTGCATCCGCCCGTGCCCGCGACGTTGACGGCCGGCATCGCCAGTGGCGTCGAGCACGCCGCGGTCGACAGGCTCTGGACCCACGGCCACGCCGAGGCGCAGCAGGCGCTCGAGGACCTGGTGGCCAAGGCCACGGCGGGGGTCGAGGTGACCGTCGACGCCGTCGCGATCTCCGGCAGCGCGCCCGCCCACCGCCTGCTCGAGTACGCCGCCGGGCACGACGGCCTACTGGTCGTGGGCAGCCGAGGCCGGGGAGGCTTCCCCGGCCTGCTGCTCGGCTCGGTCAGCATGCAGTGCCTGCACCACGGCGCGCTGCCCGTGGTGGTCGTCCACGGCTGACGTGTCGCGCCGCCCGCCGTAGCCGGCGCGTCAGAGGTCGTTGAGCCTGCCGAGGATCGGCCACAGCGCGGCGGGGGTGGTGGCGTAGTCGTAGTGGGAGCCACCGATGGCGCCGCCGTCGATCACCGCATCGACGAAGCGGGACACGCGGGCGGTGGTCACCGGCGTGTTCTCGGTGCCGGGATCATCGACGCCGCCCTCCACCGTGACGGGCCGCCCGCTGAGCGCGCGTGCGCGCACGGTCTGGCTTCGGACCCACGTGTAGACCTGGTCGGCCGTGAACGCGTCGCGCTTCGACCACAGCGCCATCGGGACGACCACGTCGCTGCGCGCGCCGACAGCCGCCCAGGGGAAGCCCACCCAGTTGCTACCTGGATCGGTCGCGTACGGCGACGGCACGATCGCGGCGGTCATGGTGTCCGTCGCGGCGCGCACCCGTGCGAGGTGGTCGACGAGCCGCGTGTTGAACTGGGCGCGGGTGACCTCGTCGAGGCGCTCGATGTCGACACCGACACCGTCGAAGCGCTGTCCACCAGGACTGGTGAAGGTCGCGATCGCAACGGTGCGTCGGACGTCGCGGTCCATGTTGCCGTAGGCCGGCAGGTACCAGCCGACCACGCGGATGCCGGCCGCGTGGGCGGCGTCGAGCCAGGCCCCGGCCTCCGCGGCGTTGTGGAAGTCGTTGGTGCTGGTGAACCGCGCGGTCGCCAGGAACAGTGTCCGTACGTCGCGCGTGGCCATGTGGGCGACGGCGGTCTCCGGGTCGAGGCTCGCGTAGTCGAACACGTCGACCCAGGTCGACAGACGGCGGAACGGCAGCAGGGCATCGACGCTGGACCAGCGACCCCATGCGGCGGTCGGAGCGGACCGGGTCGCGGTGGCGTAGCGGCCGCCGGTCCGCTTGGCGGCTACGCGGACCGTGTCGCCGGCCGCGGTGGCCGACGGGCCCGACGCGGGCGTGTCACCCAGCGACGTCCAGCCGCTCCAGGTGCCGTTCACCTGCCGGCGGGTCCACATCGCGGTGCCGGTGCGGCGGGCGAACACATCCAGCCTGCCGGGGACGGGCGCGGCGACCGCGGGCTGGGAGATCAACCCACCCGACAGCGTCCGCCACGCCGACCAGCCGGCGCCCTCCCTGAACGACCGGTGCAGCAGTGCGCTGCCGGCGCCGCGGGCGACGACGTCGATGCGGCCGGGACCCCATGACGTCGCGGCCGGGCTCGAGGTCAGCGCGCCTCCCCGCTTGCCCCAGCCGGACCAGCCCTGTCCCGACACATAGGTCCGCTGGCGTAGCGCACCGTTGGTCGCACGGATGAACACATCGAGCCGGCCGGGTTCCCACGACGCGACCGCGGGTGCCGACGCGAGCGTACCGCCGAGCGACTCCCATCCGGACCAGGAGCCGTTGCGGTACCAGCCGTGCACCAGCGTGTTGTCCGTACCGCGCGCGAACACGTCGATGCGGCCCGGCGCCCACGACACGGCGGCGGGCTGGGACGCCAGCGTGCCGCCAAGGCCGAGCTGGCGGGTCCAGGATCCGCCGGCCGGGCGGTAGCGGTGTGCCAGGCGTCCCGACGTGGTCCGCCAGAACAGGTCGACGCGGCCCGGCTCCAGCCCGGTCACGGCCGGTGACGTGACCTCCGTCGACGGCACCGGCGCCACGGCGGCTGTGGCCGGCACCGGAGCGGTGACCACCGCGCACGCGACGGCCAGTGTCGCGACGGTGGCGAACATACGCCATCGACCGGCGCGGCGTTGCGATGGGTGGTCGGCTCGGCTGTCTGTCATGACGTCCCCCGGGCTCCGACGCCGATCAGGCGTCGAGCTTCGTGACGGGCGTTCCCGTCACACCCTCGATGTCCTCCGCGGCCGCGTGCAGGAGCTGGTGCGCGAGGTCCGACAGCGCTCGGGCGGCCGCAAGCTCGTCGCCGATCTCGGGCACGTCCCTGTCAGCGGGGTGCTTGCGCGCGTCGCCACGGCCTCGCAGGTCGGTGGCGTCCTGCGTGTGCAGTCGCGCCTCGGCGTGGGTTCGGACGCCGGCCGCGTCGGAAAGCTCGGTGAGGTAGATGTCGACGCTCCATTGCTTGGCGATCTGCATTATGCCTCCCGCGGTGGACGGTGCCGTGCAGCTGAAGCATTGCGTCGAGCGATGGGCGGTGCGAGAGACCAACGTCCCGGTTGCGGCAGGCCAACGGGCGTCCCCCGATCGGGTGACGCGGACGGCCAGCGCTGGCGGGCTCGTAGCCCGGTGTCCGACCTGTCACCCTCCGTCGTCGCACGTGAGCCGCAACAGCTCGGCCTGACGTTCCGGCGCGTGACGGAAGACCCGTGTGGGAGGGGGCGGAGTGCCCATGCTCCGCCTGCGTCGGGCACCTACCGTCTGCAGCAACCTGCAGGAGGCGGTCGGATGACGTCACGCGACCTGCGGTCGCCCGGTACCACAGCGGAGGTCGGCGTCAGCGCCCCGGCCGCCGCCCCGTGGCCAGTCATCGCCAAGGCGCCGGGGACCAGGCCGGTCCGCCCGAACCTTGACGACTACGACCGGATCAGGGTTACGTTCTCGTGGGAGGACGCGGCGCGGGAGCTCGACGGCCTGCCCGGAGGCGGGCTCAACATCGCACACGAGACGGTCGACCGCCACGCTGCGGGACCACGGCGGGACGTGGTCGCCCTGCGGTTCGTCGGGACGGACCTGGACGTCGTCGATCTGACGTACACCCAGCTCGCCGACGCGACCGACCGGTTCGCGAACATGCTGGACGACCTCGGCGTCCGGTCCGGCGAACGCGTCTTCGCGCTCGTCGGGCGGATCCCCGCGCTCTACATCGCCGCACTCGGCACCCTCAAGCACGGCAGCGTGTTCTGTCCGCTGTTCTCGGCGTTCGGGCCGGAGCCGATCCGCCAGCGGCTGGCGATCGGTGACGGCGTGGCGCTGGTGACCACGCCGCGGCTGTACGAGCGCAAGGTCACCGGCATCCGCGAGGCCGTGCCCACGCTGCGTCACGTGCTGGTCGCCGACGTCGGCGACGCCGCGCCTCCGGAAGGCACCGTGGACCTCGACCGCCCGCTGGCAAACGCGTCGCCGGCGCACCGGCGGCGCGCGACCGCCCCCGATGATCTGGCGCTGCTGCACTTCACGAGCGGGACGACCGGCACACCGAAGGGTGCGATGCACGTGCACGGAGCGGTCGTCGCCCACCACGCGACGGCCAGGTACGCCCTCGACCTCCATAGCGACGACGTCTACTGGTGCACGGCGGACCCCGGCTGGGTGACCGGCACGTCGTACGGCATCGTCGCACCGCTCGCGCACGGGGTCACCAGCATCGTCGACACGGGCGAGTTCGACGCGGCGCGCTGGTACAGGATCGTCGAGCGGCTGGGGGTCACGGTGTGGTACACGGCACCCACGGCCATCCGCCGGCTGATGCGGGCGGGTGCCGATCTCGCCGCCGAGTTCGACCTCAGCCGCCTCCGGTTCGTCGCCAGCGTCGGTGAACCGCTCAACCCGGAGGCGGTGGTGTGGGGTGCGTCGGTGCTCGGCCGGCCGATCCACGACAACTGGTGGCAGACCGAGACCGGCGCGATCATGATCGCCAACTTCGCCGCTAGCCCGATCAGGCCCGGCTCGATGGGACGCCCCGTGCCCGGCATCGACGCGGCGGTCGTGCGGGTCGACCGGGACATGCGACCGGTCATCACGGACGGTGTCCCTGAGCTCATCGACGCCTCCGACGTCGAGGGCATGCTGGCGCTTCGGGTCGGGTGGCCGTCGATGTTCCGCGGCTACCTGCACGAGCCCGGGCGCTACGCCAGGACCTTCGCCGGGGACTGGTACCTGTCGGGCGACCTGGCACGCCGGGACGCCGACGGCTGGTTCTGGTTCGTCGGCCGCGCCGACGACGTGATCAAGTCCGCCGGGCACCTCATCGGTCCGTTCGAGGTAGAGAGCGTACTGCTTGAGCACCCCGCCGTGGCGGAGGTGGGGGTGATCGGCACGCCCGATCCGCTGGCAGGTGAGATCGTCAAGGCGTTCGTCGCGCTCAACCCGGGCCACGAGCCCGGCAGGCAGCTGCAGCTGGAGTTGCTCGGCCATGCGCGGCGTCGCCTCGGTGCGGCCGTCGCGCCGCGGGTGATCGAGTTCTCCACCGACCTTCCGAAGACGCGCAGCGGCAAGATCATGCGCAGGCTGCTGAAGGCCCGCGAGCTGGGCCTGCCCGAGGGGGACACGTCGACGCTGGAGCGCCTGTGATGACCACGCCCGCACCCGCACCATCGCCCGCCACCGACCGGGAGCATGCACATGTCCTGCTGCGGCGCATGCTGCTGGTCCGGCGCTTCGAGGAGCGCTGCGCCGAGCTGTACAGCGAGACGAAGATCCGCGGCTTCCTGCACCTCTACATCGGGCAGGAGGCGGTCGCCGCTGGTGCGCTCGGCGTACTCGACGCCGACGACGCGGTCGTGGCCACCTACCGCGAGCACGGGCACGCGCTGCTGCGCGGCGTGTCGGCCCGCGCGGTGATGGCGGAGATGTTCGGCAAGGTGGAGGGTTGCAGCCGCGGCCGCGGCGGGTCGATGCACCTGTTTGATGCGGCCACCCGCTTCTACGGCGGCAACGCGATCGTCGGCGGTGGCCTGCCGCTGGCCGTCGGGTTGGCGCTGGCGGACAAGCTCGCGGGGAGGAGGCGTGTCACTGCGTGCTTCTTCGGCGAGGGTGCCGTCGCTGAGGGCGAGTTCCACGAGTCGCTCAACCTGGCGGCGCTGTGGGACCTGCCGGTGCTGTTCTGTTGCGAGAACAACCGGTACGCCATGGGCACCGCACTGCGGCGCTCGGAGTCCGAAATCGATCTGTCGCTGAAAGCCGCGGCCTACGAGATGCCAGCCTGGCCCGTCGACGGCATGGACGTCCTCGCGGTCGAGGACGCGGCGGCCAACGCGGTCCGTGCGATCCGCGGTGGTGGTGGCCCGCACTTCCTGGAGCTGCGGACCTACCGCTTCCGCGCGCACTCGATGTTCGACCCGCAGCGCTACCGGTCGTCGGAGGAGGTCGAGTATGAGCGGACGCACCACGATCCGATCGCGCAGTTCGACGAGCGGCTGCGCGCGGCCGGCCTGCTCGACGACCAGGATGTCGGTCGGATCGAGCAGGACGTGACCCGCGAGATCGACGACGCGGTCGCGTTCGCCGAGGCGGGCACGCTCGAGCCCGTCGCCGAGCTGACCCGGTTCGTCTACAGCGACTCGGCGGAGGAGGAGGCGTGAAGCTCACCTACCGCGAGGCCATGCGCGAGGCACTGCGCGACGCGCTTGCCCGGGACGACCGTGTGTTCCTGATGGGGGAGGACGTGGGTGCGTACGGTGGGTGCTTCGCGGTCAGCCTCGGGCTGTTCGAGGAGTTCGGCCCCGAACGCGTCCGTGACACCCCGCTGTCGGAGTCGGCGTTCGTGGGCGCGGGCATCGGCGCCGCACTCGGTGGCATGCGACCGATCGTCGAGATCATGACGGTCAACTTCAGCCTGCTGGCGCTCGACCAGATCATGAACAACGCCGCCACGATCCTGCACATGTCCGGAGGCCAGTTCAACGTGCCGTTGGTGATCCGCATGACCACGGGGGCAGGCCGCCAGCTGGCTGCACAGCACTCCCACAGCCTGGAGGGCTGGTACGGGCACATTCCCGGCATCAAGGTGCTCGCGCCGGCGACGGTCGCGGACGCGCGCTGGATGCTGTGGACCGCGCTGGAGGACCCCGATCCGGTCCTCATCTTCGAGCACGGCAGCCTCTACGGGGTGGAGGGCGACGCGACGGAGTCCGGCCCGGTCGACATCGACCGTGCGGTGATCCGCCGCTCCGGCCGGCATGTGACGATGGTCACCTACGGTGGCAGCCTGCCGAAGACGCTCGCCGCCGCCGAGCAGCTCTCCGGTGAGGGCATCAGTGCCGAGGTCATCGACCTCAGGTCGCTGCGACCCCTCGACGCCGACGCGTTCCTGGTGTCGGTGGCGCGGACCCACCGCGTCGTCATCGTCGACGAGGGTTGGCGCAGCGGCAGCATCTCCGCTGAGATCAGCGCGACCATCGCCGAGCACGCCCTGCACGAGCTCGACGCGCCGATCCTGCGGGTCTGCGCCGCGGAGGTGCCGATGCCGTATCCCGCACACCTGGAGCAGGCCGCACTGCCGCAGCCGGCAGCCATCGTCGCGGCCGCACACACTGCGGTGACGGGCGATGCCTGAATTCCGCATGCCCTCGCTCGGTGCCGACATGGATGCCGGCACCCTGGTCGAGTGGCGCGTGGGCCCCGGCGATGTCGTCCATCGCGGGGACATCGTGGCCGTCGTCGACACCGACAAGTCGGCGATCGAGGTCGAGGTGTTTGACAGCGGCGTCGTCGACGAGTTGCTCGTCGACGAGGGCGCGCACGTGCCGGTCGGCACGCCGCTCGCCCGCATCCGCGCGCCGGTCGACGGCGTGCCCGCAGCCGAGGTCGCGGCACCCTCGACCGCGGCCGAGCCTGCGGGCGTGACGCGGCCGACGGTCTCCGCTGAAAGCACCCGCGCCGGTGCCACCGGCCCCGTTGGAGCCACCTGCCCCGGTGTCGGCCCATGTGGAACCTGCGCCAGTCCAGGCCCGGGTGGGACCAGCCCCCTCCGAGGAAGGTGCGGCCGCACCCGCCCACTCCCCGCTGGTGCGCCGCCTGGCGCGGATGCACGGGATCGACCTCGCCACGGTGATCGGCACCGGGCCCGCCGGGGAGGTCACGCGAGCCGACGTCGAGCAGGCGGTCGCGCGTGCCGGACGACCGCGCATCTCGCCGTATGCGCGCCGGCTGCTCGCCGGCACCGGGGTCGACGCGACCCGGATCCGTGGCACCGGACCGCATGGCATGATCGTCGCGCGCGACGTCGTCGCGCTGTCCGGTCCGGCGGCGCCGGCGCCCGCCGGCCCGGAGGCGCCGGGCAGAGCCGACCGGCGGTCGGCGCAGCAGCGCGTGACCGCAGCGCTGATGGCCAGGTCGAAGCAGCAGATCCCGCACTACTACCTGCGCACCGACATCGACCTGACGCGCGCGACGACGTGGCTGGCGGACCGCAACGAGGGCCAGCTGATCACCGAGCGCGTGCTACCGTCCGCCTTGCTGCTCAAGGCCGCCGCCGTCGCCGCGGCGCAGGCGCCGGACATGAACGGGCACTGGGTCGACGGTGCCTTCCGGCCCGCCGACGAGGTACGGCTGGGCGTCGCGATCTCGCAGCGCGGTGGAGGGCTGATCGCACCCGCCATCCCTGGTGCCGATGCGCTGTCCGTCGACGACCTCATGGCGGCCCTGCGGGAGCTGATCGCCGGCGCGCGTGCCGGCACGCTGCGCAGCTCGCACATGGTCGAGCCGACGATCACCGTCACCAACCTCGGCGACCGGGGCGCGGACGTCGTCCACGGCGTGATCTACCCGCCGCAGGTCGCACTGGTCGGCTTCGGCCGCATCGCCGCTCGCCCGTGGGTGGTGGACGGCACCGTCACGGCGCGTACCGGCGTCATCGGAACGCTCGCCGGCGACCACCGGGTCAGCGACGGCCACCGCGGCGGCCGCTACCTGGCCACCGTGGACCGCCTCCTGCAGGAGCCAGCACAGCTATGACCACGACCGACGACCTGCGCGACACGATCCTGGACGTCGTGCGCACCATCGCGCCCGACGCCGACGTCGAGGGCCTCGGCCCGCACACCGACATGCGGGACCACCTCGATCTCGACTCGTTCGACTTCCTCAACGTGCTCGTCGAGCTCTCCGCGCGCACCGGCGTCGACATCCCCGAGGGCGACTACGCCAAGGTGTCGACGCTCGACGACTGCATCGCGTACATCGAGGCGCGCACGGCGGCCTGACGACACCTGGTCGGACGCGACGGCGCTGAACGATCCGCGTCCTTCTAGGTACGGTCGTACGGGATGGCGTGGATCGTGCCGTCGGCATCGATCGTCACGAGCAGGCGCGTGTGCGGCGAGGCCATGATCGCCGCCGCCACGGCGTCGGTGTCGACGTCCGCCGCGTCCACGTCGAGCCGGTGCAGCCTCCGTACGCTCGCACCGGTGCGTCGCGCCAGCGCCGCCGCCATCTCCTCGCCGTCGGCGCTGACGAGCAGCACGTGACGGCGCGGTGGCTGCGACGGCGCCGCCGCCCGGTCCTCCTGGAGCACCGCCCAGTGGTACGCGGACACCGCACCGGCGGCGACGACCAGGGCGATGGCGACACGCATGTCGTACAGGACGGTCGCTGCGAGCCGACCCTCGAGCAGGTCGCGGAAGACGACGAACAGGGTGGCGACCGCGCTGATCGCAGCCGTCAGGCCGCTCACGCCGAAGATCACCAGCACGTACGTCCGGCGTGACGGCGACCGCCGTTCGACCGGGGGACCGGTCCGCACCCGGCCCTGCAGCCTGCGCCAGAACAGCGCCCACAGCGGCGTGCCGACGATCAGCAGCGTCAGCGCGAGGGCCACCGTGTCGCCGCCACGTACCCCGGACCCGGCGAGCGGCACCGGCGCCACGGCCTCGATCAGCGCCGCGAGCGCCATCGTCAGCCCGCACGTCGCGGCGACGAGCCCCACCGCTGCCACGAGGTGCTCGTAGGCACGGTCCGGCTCCGACCGCTCACGACCCGCGATGCGGAGCACGGCCGCGTGGTACCGCCACACCCAGAGGCCGACCGCGGTGACCGCCACCGCGCGCGGCGTGGCCGCGAAGTGGACCGCCGCCCCCGTCCCGGGGCTGCCGATGGCCCATGCGAGCAGCGCGTACAGCGTCACGCCGGCGGACACGGTGGTCGTCAGCAGGCCGCCCAGCACGCCGACGACGAGCACGTAGAGGTGCCAGAGCGTGTCCCGTCGTGCGGAGATCGCGTGGTGCAGCCAGTGGAACCACCAGACCAGCGCCCCGAGGGTTGCGCTCACCAGGCTGCGACGCAGTGCCTCCGTGGACCAACCCTCGATCAGCGCGGCGCCGGCGATCGCCCGGTAGGCCTGCCCCGTCCCGAACGACAGCACGCCGACCGCGCCGGCGGCCAGCGTGACGAGGCCGACCGCCGATCCGACGAGCGCCACAAGGTGCCGGCGTGGGCCGGCGGGAGCCAGCGGCGACCGCTCCAGGAACCACGCGTGCAACCCCCAGACAGGACCCCACACCACCGCCGCCCCCACCGCCTGCGGAACCACGGCGTCCGTCGTCACCAGGCCGGTCCCGACGCGGATCACGTTGACGAGGGCGACGACCAGCGTGACCGTCGCCGCGATTGTGACGTACACCGCCCAGGCCGTGGACGATCGTTCGTCGACGTCGCGGGCCAGGCGACGGCGCACGGCGCGCCACAGGACCAGCCACAGCGGCACGGCGACGATCGTCAGCGACAGGCCCAGCGCCGTCTCGGCGGGCGCGGGACCGACGAAACGGCCGTCCACCGGCAGGGCGGCCGTGACCAGGCCGGTCACCCCGCTGGCGGCGGAGAAGAGCGCCACCAGCAGGAAGAGGTACTGCAGCAGGCGCCGCAGCGAGCGCTGGTCGCCGTCGCCGTCGCCGTCGCCGTCGCCGTCGCGGTTGTCCCGCCCTCGCCCGTGCCACGTGAGCACGGCCAGCGACACTCCGAGCACGAGCAGGCCCACGATGAGGATCACGGCTGCCCCTCACACGACACCAGCGGCCAAGGGATGCCGGTAAACCGCCATGCGCCGACCTCGCGGGTGAGCCTGAACAGCTCCGTCGTGCTGTCCACCGCCTCGAAGGGCGGCAGTGCCGTGTTCGGGTGCAGCACGACGCGCACCTCAGCGCGGTCGCCCGTGACCTGGACGTCGTCGAGGTCTGCGGTCAGGCCCTCGGGGACCCACGTCGCGCGGAACGCCGACGCGGGGCAGCGCTCGGCCGTCGCCTCGGACAGGTAGCCTGTCGCAGCTGCGTGGTCATGCTCGAGCACGGCCTGCAGGTATGCCTGGACGACGCCCTCGGGGCGGCCGATGTCGAGCGACGTCGGTGGGCGCAGCGCCGCGATGACCAGGCCGACGACGAGGGCGACGACCACCAGGCCAGCGAGGATCCACAGCAGCGACGTCGGGCGTCGCAGCCGGGTCCGGTGCGGCTCGAGGTCGCTGGCGGTCATCACGGGTCACTGTCCTCCGTCCGAGCGTCCAATGGTCAGCGCGCGACGACCCAGAGCAGCCAGACGCCGTAGACGACCGTCGCGACCCCGACGCCGGTGACCCAGCGCGTGATGCGCCGCTCGATCGCCGGCGTCGGTCCGAGGTCGAACAGCACGGCGCGGACGCCCAACATCGCGTGCAGGGTCACGGTCGCGAGGAACAGGTGCTCAACGACGAAGATGACCGGTGATCGCAGGTAGTCGACGACCTCGGCGTACGTCCGCAGCCCACCCTCCACGATGAAGTGATGGGCGACCATGTGCACGGTCAGCAGCACGAGCAGGGCGACGCCCGTCGCGGCCTGCCACAGCCACGCGGTGCTCGACCGCTCGCGGGTGGCGAACGGCGATGCGGCTTCGGTCATCCGGGTGTCGGTCGTCATGTCAGTCCCCGAACAGGAGCACGGCCGCGGTCACCGTGGCCACCGCGCCGGCGACGGAGGCGACGATCAGCATCGTGCGCTGCGCCCGCACCCCGAACCCCAGTCCTACGATGGTCAGGCGCAGGCCGTTGAGCGCGTGGATCACCCACCCGGCCACCAGGACCACGTCCAGCGCCAGGAACACCGGCGAGCGCATCACGTCGACGAAGCGGTCGTAGGACCCGGGTCCGCGTGCGAGCAGGCTCAGCACGGCCAGGTGGATGTAGAGGTAGCCGACCAGCGCAAGGCCGGTGATCCGGTTGGCCACGTAGGCCCAGGTACCCGAGCCGCGGTGCCGCACGGCGACCCAGCGCGATGTCGCGCGGAGCCTCGACGATCGGGCTGGTGGGCCCGTGCTCATGGTGTCACCTCACGCGTCCGCGCAGCCGTCGTCGCAGCAGGTCGCGACGTTGCTGCATGATCGACTCCGCCGGATCGACCTGCTGCGGGCAGCGCGTCGTGCACTCCCACGCACCGTGGCAACGCCACACGCCGTGCTCACCGTCGGCGAGGTCGAGCAGGCGCTCGCGCTCCTGCGGGTCGTCGGTCTCGACACGTGCTCGAGCGAGCGCCGCCAGCATCGCCGGGCCGCGGAACCGGTCGTCGGTCGCCATCGTCGGGCACGCACTGATGCAGATCCCGCACTCGACGCAGTTCTCGAACCGGTTGAACCGCGCGAGGCCGTCCGCGACCTCGACGGGCCGGGCACGCAGGTCGCCACCGTCCGTTGGGATCGGCAGCCGGTCCTCGGCTGTGCGCGTGATCGTCATGGTCGACGCGCGCATGCGGTCGAAGAACCCGGCGACGTCCACAGTGAGGTCGCCGGCGAGCGGCAGGTTGCGCAATGGCTCGACCCGGACGGGGCTGCGCTGCCGCAACGCCTCCGACAGGTCCGCGATGCACGGCAGCGCCTCGACGCCGTTGACCAGTATCCCGCAGGTCCCGCAGGACGCGTGGTGGCAGGCGTGGCGAAACGTCAGCGACCGGTCGTGGCGCGCCCAGACCGCCTCGATCGCGTCGAGCACGGTGGCGTCGTCGTGGACGGTGACCTCATGCTCCTCGAACCGGCGGTCGGTGCCGCCCGGCCCGCAACGGAACACCTCCAGGGTCGCGGTGATCGTCATGACCTCGCGTGGAAGCGTCGATGGTCGACGAGCGGGATGTCTGTTGTGCGGCACGGCGCGTCGACGCCGAGCTTGCCGCACACGATGTCGGCGACCTTCTCGGCCATGGCACGGGCCGTCGTCGTCTTTCCACCCGAGATCGTCACGAAGCCCTCCACGCCGTCGGCCTTGTGGTCGAAGCACTCGAACGTGCGGCTGACCAGCCGGGCGTCGACCCCCGGCTTGCTGATCAGCGGACGGGCCACCGCCATGACGCCGCGGATGCTGGCGGCGGCGATCTCCGGGAGCAGGTCCCGGCCACGGTCGAGCATCCGCGTGACGTGGTCGGCGGGGATCGGGATGTGGTCGGGGTCGTCGACGCTCCACGACGTCGTGCCGATGATCGACGTCGTGCGCTGGGGCACCACGATGTCGCCGTCGGACGGCACGTTGAGCCGGTTGATGACCATGTTGTTGAGCCGTCGCCCCATCGTCACCATCACCCCGGGCGTCGGGCTGACCGGGACGTCGACCTCCGCCATGGACGCCAGGTGCTCCGCCCACGGCCCACCGGCGTTTATGACGAGGTCGGCGCCCAGTGTGTCGGTGCGTCCCGTGAGGCGGTCCACGACGGTCACGCCCGTGACGTAGCCGTTGGTGCTGTCGAGGTCGACGACCTCGGTGAAGGTCCTGACCTGCGCGCCGTTGGCCTGCGCGGTCGCGAGGAACGCGAGGCAGAACCGGTAGGGCTCGAACACGCCGTCGGGCACCTGCACCGCCGCGAGGACGTCTGGTGTGAGGAACGGCTCGAGCTGCCTCGCGCGGTCCGGTTCCAGCTCGCGCGCCGGGATGTGGCAGCGGGCGCAGGCCTCGAGGAAGGCGTCCTTGTAGGCCAGGTCTTCCTCGGTGGTCGCCACGAACAGCCCGTCGTTCAGCTCCAGCAGGTCGGGCATGATCCGGCGCAGCGCCAGGTTCTCGTCGATGCACTCGATGCCCGCCTCGTCGTCGGTCACGCAGTAGCGACCACCGGAGTGCAGCAGGCAGTGGTTGCGCCCGGTCGTGCCGGACGCAACCTCACCGCGTTCGACGACGACGACGTCGACGCCGCGCAGCGCGAGGTCGTGCGCCGTCGCGGCCCCTGTCGAGCCCGCGCCGATCACGATGACCCGTGGACGACCCATGTCACGTCCGCTCCTCGCCGAGCGCCGACCCAAGGAAACCCGCAGGCGCCGGGGTGTGCCCAGGGCCGAAGTCCCGGTCGGACGGTACCGTTCGGCGATCCACGCCGGTCCACCGACCATCGTCCGTCCGATTCCGCGCCGTTCGGCCCTGTCCTTCTGCCGACGGTCCCACAGGCTGGACCTGGTCCGGGACCGCGCGAGGTCCCTCGCATGCGACTGCGGTGACCCGGCACAGGTGGAGGTGGCACACGATGACTGCGACACGCGTGACCCTGTTGGTCGTGGGCGCCATCGCCGGTCTGATCGGCATGGCGCTGGTCGCTGCCGGCCTCGCACTGCTGGTGTTCGACGCCGCAGGACAGGACGCCGACGGCTACTTCACCAGCCCGTCCTACGAGCTGGCGACGAACGGGTACGCGATCACGTCAGAGGACATCGATTTGCGCGTGGAGGCCGAGCCGGCCGCCTGGACTCCGGACTTCGGCGACGTCAGCGCCCGGGTGACCGTGACGCCCGACGACCCCACGAGCGAGGTCTTCGTGGGCATCGCGCCCAAGGACGACGTGGATCGGTACCTGGGCGGCGTCAACCACGCCGTCATCAGCCGGCTCGGGGACCAGCCCGAGGACGTCAGCTACGGTCAGATCGCGGGTGAGCGGACGCCGCAGCCTCCGGACACCCAGACGTTCTGGGATGAGTCGAGCGTGGGCGCCGGGGAGCAGGCCATCACCTGGGACGTCCGGTCCGGGCAGTGGGCGGTGGTCATCATGGCTGCCGACGCATCGGCCGGTGTCGCGGTGGACGCCACGGCCGGCGTCGCGTCGTCGCTGCTCGTTCCCATCGGTGTGGGCCTGCTGTTGTTCGGACTGCTCGCGCTCGGCGGCGCGGTCACCCTGGTGGTCGCGGCCGTCGCGGGAGCCGCCGAGCGACCGCCCGGCGAGCCCATCCCGGTGGGCGGGCCCGGCATGCCGGCGGATCGTGTGTACCCCGTGGTGGTCGAGGCGACGCTGGACGATCCCAGCCGCGGGCTGTGGCTGGTCAAGTGGCTGCTGCTGATCCCGCACTACATCGTGCTGTTCCTGCTGTGGATCGCGTTCGCGCTGCTGACCCTGGTCGCGGGGATCGTGATCCTGTTCACCGGTCGCTACCCCAGTGGGATCTTCGCGTTCACCAGCGGCGTGCTGCGGTGGACGTGGCGCGTCGGCTACTACGGCTACAGCGCGCTGGGCACCGACCGGTACCCGCCCTTCACCCTGGCCGACGTCGACTACCCGGCGCGGCTCGACGTCGCCGAGCCCGGTCCGCTGTCGCGCGGCCTCGTGCTGATCAAGTGGTGGCTGCTGGCGATCCCGCACTACATCGTGCTGGGTGTGCTGGTCGGCAACGGCGTCACCTGGACGACCACCGAGGGCACGGCGGGCCGTGTCCAGGTCGCCACGGGCGGGCTGATCTTCCTGCTCGTGATCATCGCCGGGTTCGCGCTGCTGTTCACCGGCCGCTACCCGCCGGGCCTGTTCGACTTCGTCATGGGGCTCAACCGGTGGGTGTACCGCGTGATCGCCTACGTCGCGCTGATGACCGACGAGTACCCGCCGTTCCGGCTCGATGCCGGGGGCAGTGAACCGACGCCGACTCCGCCGCCACCGACCGACGACGAGCCGTCCGCAGCGTCACGTCCGGGCGACCAGCCGGCCGAGGTCTGACAGCCGTCGCGCCGGTCGCAGGTGACCGGCCATCACGTCGATGGCCGGTCACGGTGCCGGCGATCGGCGCGGTCAGCGATCGGCCACGGTGCGCCGCCCACCGGCACGGACGGTGCCGTGCCCGGCGCCCGGCAGCGTCGGCGACGCGTCACGCCGGCGGCATCGACCCGGGTGACACCGCCGGCGGCGCGCCACGCGGCCGTCACGCGGTGTCGATCGGAGCTGTCGACGCGTGGGCCGCGAAGAGTGCGGCGACCTCGTCGTCGCCGATGGGCGCGAAGTGGTTGTACCACTGCCGGATGGACGTGAACGCGTGGGGAGCGTGCAGGCACACGACCTCGTCGGCGTGGTCCCGCAGGTCGCGCACGGTCCGGGCTGGACCGACCGGCACCGCCACGACGACCTGCCGGACGTTGCGTCGGCGCATCACCTCGACGGCCGACTTCGCGAGCAGGCCGGTCGCGACGCCGTCATCGACGACGATCACCGTGCGGCCCTCCACGGTCAGCGGGGATCGCGTACCGCGGTACCAGCGGGTCCGGCGGTCGAGTTCGGCTTCCTCGTCCGCGACCACGCCCTCGAGCTGGGCCGGTGTGATGTCGAGGCGAGACACGAGGTCGTCGTCGATGATGCGGAAGCCGCCCTCGGCGACCGCTCCCATGCCGACCGCTGGGTCCAGCGGATAGGCCAGCTTGCGCACGACCAGCAGGTCGAGGGGCGCCTGGAGCCGCTCGGCGACCTGGGTCGCGACGGGGATGCCGCCCCGTGGCAGCCCGATCACGATCGGTTGGTCGAACGAACGCAGCGCCAGGTTGTAGCCCAGGCGGCGTCCCGCGTCCTCACGGTTGACGAAGCGCATGGCCGGCTCCTGTCCACGGCGACGGGGTCTTGCCTTCCGCGTCGGTGTTCGATATCCCCCCAGCCTTCCGCCACGCGCGGTGTGGCGCGGGGTCGATCGTCACGATCCCCCCCGTCGGAGGTCCCTGTCGGACGGCAGCGCAACGCCGAGACTGGAGGGCGAAGGACAGGACAGGACATGGCCGGGTCGACGCGTGAGCGGCCAGAGAGGACACGGCCGGCGTCGTGGGACGCCGCGCCGGTCGCGACGGGCACGCACCGTCGTCACTTGCCCTGGATCCTGGCGCCGGGGCTGCTCGTGGTCCTGGTGCTGGCGGCGGCCGTCCTCCTGCTGTCCGATGGAGAGGTGCGCCGGCTGGTACCTGTACCACTCACGTCGACGACGACGTTCGACGTCACCGTGCACGTCGCCGACGTCGTCGAGATGGACAACGACGGCGTCTTCGGACGACGGCCCCCGGTGGCGGATGACGCCGTGGTGGACGCCGCGGCACGCGACATCGCCACCGTCGTCACCCGCTACCTCGATGCGGAGTTCGTGGCGACAGAGACGAGGTTCACCGACGATCCGCTGCCGGCCCTGCTCAGTGACCGCGCGCTGGCTGTCTCGCGCAGCACAGACCGCGCCGGGCTGGGTGTCGTCGACGTGGCGGTCCGGGAGGTGGAGCCGCAGCAGGTGCGGCTGACCGCGCGCATGGTCACAAGCGGCGGTGAGGTGGTGCTGGCGGCGGTCCGCTACGACGCCCGCGCGCGGCTCGTGACCGCGGACGGTGCCTCGGACGAACTGCACCAGCGCGCCCGCATGGCGTTCGTGTCGCAGGGCAGCGGTTGGCGGGCCGACGTGGTCGAGGCCGACCTCACCCTGCCCACGGGGGAGGCTGAGCGGTGAGCCGCCGGACCAGGCGCATGGGCGTGGGCACCGTCGTCCTGGCGGTGGTGATGCTGGGCGCGCTGGCGCTGTCGACGTACCGCACGGTCCTGCGTCCGGCGTATGCGCACGACGGGATCCTGGTCGTGCTCGTCGTCGGCTCGGACGTTGGCCGGCCCTACCGTCCCGGCGATCCACTGCGCGGGCGTGCCGACGCCATCCACCTGGTGGCCGTCGACGTCGGCGCGCGGCGTGCGACGGTCGTCGACATCCCGCGCGACTCGGTGATCGGGGGCACGAAGGTCAACGCGCACCTCGCGACCGGCGGTCCCGAGGCGCTGGTGGCGCAGCTCGAATCCTTCACCGGCCTGACCATCGACCACTGGGTGCTCACCACGTTCCATGGCTTCGAACGGCTGACCGCCGAGCTCGGTGGCGTGAACGTCGTGGTCGACGAGCCGATGCACGACAGCTCCTCAGGGTCGGACTTCGAGCCGGGACCTGCCCACGTCCAGGGAGCGACGGCGCTGGCGTTCGCCCGCGACCGGCACTCGCTGTCCGACGGGGACTTCGGGCGCACGCGGCACCAGGGCGAGTTGCTGCTGGCCATCCACCGACGGGTGGTCGGACACCGGCCGGGGCCGCGTGAGCTCGTCGACCTGGTTGCCACGGTGGGCCGCACCACGGTCTCGGACGTCCCGCTGCCCGATCTGCTCCCCCTCGCGGTGCTGGCCATCGACATCGAGCCCGATGCGGTCGACCACGTTCCCCTGTCCGGGCGCACCGCGATGCTGGGCGATGCCTCGGTCGTCTACCTCGAGCCCGGTGACACGTTCGCCCGTCTCGTCGACGGCCACGTCGGTCCGTCTCCGCCCGCTTCGGACTGACCGTGCCTGCCGACGCGCGGCATCGGCTCACAGCATGGGCGGCGGACGCCCTGACCTTCGGACGGGCCGTGGTGGCGATCGTCATGCCCGGTGTCCTGGCCGCCGGCAACCTCGATGCCGCCGCCATGCTGGTGGCCAGTGCATGGTGCAGCGACGCGCTGGACGGACGGCTCGCTCGTGCCAGCACACACGAGACACGGCTGCACGGTGTCGACCTCGTGGTTGACACGGCGGTGGGCGTTGGCGTGCTGCTGGGCCTGGCGCTGGCCGGGTACGCGCCTGTCCTGCCCGTCGTCCTCGCCGTTGCGGCGCTCGGGGGCGCGTTCCTCGTGACAGGCGCCGACGCGCTCGGCATGGGCCTGCAAGCCGTCGCCTACGCGTGGTTCATGGCCACGCTGTGGGCTGCGGGAGCGGCCTCGCGGTGGCTGCTGCCGTGCGTCGTCGTGGCGTTGCTCGTCCTCGAGTTCGAGCGGTTCACAACGGTCGTCGCCCCGGGGTTCATCAGCGGCGTGGCCGCCCTGGGACGACGTGTGGCTCGGCGCGGGCGCCGCTGAGGGGCATGGGGTGCCGGGGTGATCGACGTGTGACAGGTCGGCCCGCTGCTCATCCCTTCACGACGCCCAGCGGGCGCAGCCAAACGCGGTGGCCGCCTGTGTGCCGACCATCACGTACGAGGCGGCGCCCATCGATCCTCGGATCAACGCTGGCTGGCCGGTCGCGGCGAGGTCGGCGGGGAGGTCGGGGTCGTCCGGGCGGCAGGATGCGGGTGGCGCGATCGTCGAGCATCATCAGGGTCACCGTCGTCGGTCGGGGACCCGCGCGCCAGGCCGGATGGTCCCCTGGTCAGCGCCAACCGTCACGGCGTGTCGGTCCGCGGCGGCCACCCGGGGAGACCGGGTGGCGGCCACCCGGGGAGACCGGGTCTCGACGACCTGGGTCCAATGGTCCCGCGCGGTGCGAGGCGGACGCCCCTGCCACGAGGGTCGCGGAATGGGACCCTGATGCCGTCCGACAAGCCACCCGGAGGTCGTCATGAAGCGCCTGCTCGTGCTCGGGGCCGGGACCGCCGGGACGATGGTGGTCAACACGCTGCGACCGCGCCTGGATCCGCGCGAGTGGCACATCCAGATCGTGGACCAGGACGCGGCGCACCACTACCAGCCTGGGTACCTGTTCATCCCGTTCGGCACCTACACCCCCGATGAGGTCGTGCGGCCGCGCTCCAGGTTCATCCCCGACGGCGTCGAGCTCGTCACGGGCCAGATCGACGAGGTCCGTCCAGATGCGCGGGAGGTCGGGCTGGCCGACGGCGCAGTGCTCGACTACGACCAGCTGGTCATCGCCACCGGCGTGACGCCACGCCCCGACCAGACCCCGGGCATGCTCGGTCCGGAGTGGCGACGCAGCATCTTCGACTTCTACACGCTCGGCGGAGCGGTGGCGCTGCGGGACGCGCTGGCCGGGTGGCAGGGTGGGCGCCTGGTCGTGCACATCACGGAACTGCCGATGAAGTGCCCGGTGGCGCCGCTGGAGTTCGCCTTCCTCGCCGACGCGCACCTGCGCCGGCGGGGGCTGCGCGATCGCGTCGAGCTGGTCTTCGTCACGCCGCTCGACGGGGCGTTCACCAAACCGATCGCGTCGGCGCGGTTGGGCGGCATGCTCGAGAAGCGCGGGATCGCCCTGGAGACCGACTTCATGGTCGAGCGCGTCGAGCTGGACACCAGGACGCTCGTGTCCTACGACGAGCGCGAGATCCCGTTCGACCTGCTGGTCACGACCCCGGTGAACATGGGCGCAGACTTCGTGGCGCGCAGCGGTCTCGGCGACGAGCTGAACTGCGTACCGGTGGACAGGCACACGCTGCTGTCGACCCGCTACGACACGATCTTCGCGGTCGGCGACGCGGCCGACCTGCCGACCTCCAAGGCCGGGTCGACCGCGCACTTCTCGATCGAGCTCTTCGCGGACAACTTCGTCCGCCACATCAGGGGCGAGGACATGACCGAGGCCTTCGACGGCCATGCAAACTGCTTCGTCGAGGCGGGTGACGGCAAGGCCCTGCTGCTCGACTTCAACTACGACACGCAACCGTTGCCGGGCAAGTACCCGCTGCCCGTGGTCGGCCCATTCAGCCTGCTCGACGCGTCCACGGTCAACCACTGGGGCAAGCACGCGTTCAAGTGGGCCTACTGGAACGTGCTGCTGCCCGGCAGGCGCCTGCCACTGCCCGCCCGGATGACCATGGCAGGCAAGATCCACGAGGAGGTGGCGCGATGACCCTGGCCACGATGGATGGACGCCAGATCCACGTCGACGACGAGGGCTTCCTGACCGAGTACGCCGAGTGGGACCCCGAGCTCGCGCGCGTCCTGGCCGCGAACATCGGGATCGATCTGACCGACGAGCACCTGCGGACGATCGCGTTCCTGCGCGAGGACTACCGCGAGCAGGGCGAGACGCCGACGTTGCGGCGCGTCACAGCGGTCGGCGGGATCCCCACCAAGGAGCTGTTCCGGCTGTTCCCGAAGAAGCCCGCCAAGAAGATGGCCTACATCGCCGGGCTGCCCAAGCCCGTGGGCTGTGTCTGAGCGGCGAGGAGGTCGCAGACCATGACAACCATCGCTCCCGCGCCGATTCCGTCGTTCGACGACGATCAGGAGACTGCCGGACGCAAGCTGTGCATCATCTGCTCGAAGGGCTCGCTGGACATGGCGTACCCGGGCCTGGTCCTGGCCAACGCCGCGTTGGGCGAGGGCATCGAGACGCACCTGTTCTTCACGTTCTGGGGCTTCGACATCATCAACCGCGCGACGATGGGCCGCCTGCAGTTCTCGCCGGTCGGCAACCCGGCGACGCACATGCCGACAGCGCTGATGGGCCTGCCGGGCATGCAGGCGTTCGCAACGCACATGATGCGCAAGCAGATCGAGGGCATCGACGTGCCCGACGTGCCGGAGTTCCTCGAGCTGATCACCGATGCCGGAGGGCACCTGTGGGCGTGCCGCATGTCGGCCGACATGATGCATGTCACCGAGGACGACCTGTACGAGCGGGTCGAGGGCATCATCAGCGCCAGCGACTTCATCGAGCTGTCCGAGGGCGCGCAGACGATCTTCGTGTGAGCCCGGCTCGCCACGTGCACGGTGACGTCGTGGGCGATCCGGTGCCGGGTGGTCCGGCGGGGGCGACCGTACGCTCGTTGATCGCGTGGCTCATGGACGGCGATCCGGCCGTGCGCTGGCAGGTCATGCGGGACCTGCTCGGCGCACCGGATGCGGCGGTCGCCGAGGAGCGTGCGCAGGTCGCCACCCGAGGATGGGGTGCGCGGCTGCTCGCAGCGCAGGACCCGGACGGCCGCTGGGCGGGCGGGCTGTACAGCCCGAAGTGGACGTCGACGACCTACACGCTGTTGTTGCTGCAGCGGTTCGGGCTGCCCGGCTCGGACCCACAGGCGCACGCCGGCTGCAGGCTGCTGTGGGACTCCGCTGCCCGCCATGACGGCGGGCTGACCTTCGGCCGGACGAGCCGCGAGCCGGAGACGTGCATCACCGGCATGCTGGTCCTGCTCGCCGCGGCCTTCGGCCTCGACGACGAGCGCGTCGACCGGACCGTGCACTGGTTGCTGCGCCAGCAGCTCCCCGACGGCGGCTGGAACTGCGACAGCATCCGGCGGGGCTCGACGCACGGCTCGTTCCACACGTCGATCACGGTGCTCGAGGCATTGCACGCCTACGGCGGCGCGGGTGGACAGGTGGCCGTCGACCGGCACGCGGAACGTGGCCGCGCGTTCTTCCTCGCGCACCGTCTGTACCGCTCCCACCGCACCGGGGCGGTGGTCGACCCGGCGCTCACCCGCTTCCCGTTCCCGCCGCAGTGGCACTACGACATCGTCCGTGGCCTCGAGCACTTCCGCGCGGCCGGCGCCGAGCGCGACGGTCGGATGGCGGACGCGGTGGACGAGGTGCGGCGTCGCCGGGCGCGTGACGGCACCTGGAGGACGTACCGGCCGTACCCCGGCCGCTACTGGTTCGAGCTCGAGCGGTCGGGTGCTCCGAGCCGGTGGGCGACGTTCCGGGCGCTCCGGGTCCTGCGGTGGTGGCGTGCGGACTGAGGTCGGCATGCCCGACGCCGACACGGGCGAGCGACACGTCGAGGGGCGATCAGGACGCGCAGACCAGCCGCAGCCTGCCGCTTCTGGGGTCGGCCTGCGGTGGTTCGTCATCATGCGTACGGAGACTGGCGCGGCGCCCCGGGTGTCGAGGACGCGCGCACGCGGTCGTCGACAGCGATCCGGACCTGCGCGCGATCCGCATCTGGCCATAGCCGGATCGTCAGCGCACGCGGACCGGTGGGGATGGCCTGGAACCGACGGACACCCGGCGCGTCCTCGATGACGGTGCCGAACGCGCGCGGCAGGACGGCTCCCCGGCTGTCGCCTCGAACGACAGGACGTCGCCGCTGCGTCCCTCGACCTCCTCGAAGTCGGTGGTCCACTCGTCGAAGTGCTCCAAAACGTCCCGCTTGCGCACGGCGGGCAGCAGCCGCGGATCGGTGACCTCCGCCGAGCTGTCCACCCGTGTCCCTCCTCCTGCCGGGTCAGGTGATCCGGCGACCGGAGACGTGGTCGACGTCCAGGCGCAGCAGGTGGAGGCGATCGCCCGGGGCCCAGGTGCGCAGGTGCAGCTCACGGTTGCGCTCGAGCTCCGCGTCGTCCACGACCTCGGTCAGGGTGCCCTGCATCAGGACGCTCCAGCCGCGCTCCCATGCGTCGTCGACATCGTCGACCTCGAACGCCACGTCCCGGTCCTCGGCCGCCGTCGTGAGCCTGCTCGAGGGGTCGGTGCGCAGGTACACCGTCCGACCGGTCACCGCATAGTTCATCGGGTAGACGACCACGCGGCCGCCGTCGGTGAACGCGACCCGACCGAGGGCGGGCCG
>DATHVN010000164.1 GCA_035461305.1 Euzebyales bacterium
GGCCCCCACCAGCTGCTGCGGCACACGTACGCAACCTGCGCGCTCCGCGCGGGTGTGCCCGTCAAGGTCGTGTCGGAACGCCTCGGGCACGCGTCGGTCGGCATCACGATGACGATCTATCAGCACGTCACAGACGCCGACGACGAGCGGGCAGCCGAGGCAACCGCGAGGTTTCTCGACGGCTGACGTTGCCACGCGGTTGCCGGCGTCCGTGTGACGGCGCGGCTGCGGGCTTCCCGAGGGCGGGGATGGTTCGGAGCCATGTGCACTCGTTGGCAACATCCGTGGCAACGTGCGGTCCGGCACGGTCGGGTACGGCCAGGCACGAGCGGGTCGAACACACGTGCTGACGCGCTGCTCAGCGGCACAGTCCGGGACGGACGGGATCCGGCCGGGAGGCGACTGCGATGGTCCAGAACCACGTGCAGAACATCCTGGGCAAGCTGCAGCTGCGTGGTCGCTACGAGCTGACGCGCTACGCGATCCACCGGGGTCTGGACCGTGACGACCAGTGACTGCCGCCCAGCGTGTCAGCCGTCGGCACCGAGGGCCTTGTCGATCGCCGTCAGCAGTGTGGTGCGGTTGCGGTTGTTGACCTCGATCTGACGCAGGCTGCGCAGCTCCTCCTCCGAGAGGTCCTCGAGGTGCGCACGGATCTCACTGACCGTGCCGCTGGCCATCGCGCGCAGCCGGTCCGGCTCGGCCTCGGCCCCCAGGTCCGGGGCTTCGGACGCAGTGACGACGTCGGCGTCGATCGTGCCGCCGCCGGGTCGGTCGGGCATCTGCGGCGGCTGCACCGGCGGTACGTGCCGTTCGGCGGACGGCATGTCGGGCGCGTCGTCCGTGGGTGTGCTGGGCACCGCACGCAGCGGAGCGCTGCGCGTCATCGTGTCGGTGCCCCGCGACGGCTCCGACCAGACCTCCTCGGGCTCCGCACGGCGCTGCCGGTCGTTGCGGAGCTCTTCGGCGGCACGCTCGAGCTCGGTCGCGGTCTGCTCCAGCGCCTTGGCTCCGCGCGACAGCACCATGGCCACCGCTTCCCGAATGCGCTGCTCGATCATGTCCATGGCCACCGCCGTCCTCGCAACAGATGTTCCTGTCCGGCGGAGCCGTTCCACAGCCGGCTGTGGAACCAGGCCCCGCAGAGTCCTGCCCGCGAGAATACTCAGTCCTCCCGCCGCCGCTCGACCGCCAACGGCCCCGAGAGCCGATGGGCGCTTCCACTGGAGTCTCCGGCGGTGTGCGGCGAACCGTCCTCCGGTGGGCATACTGTCGATGTGCAGGCGCCGTCGAGCCGAGCTGGTGTGACCTGATGCCGCAGCCTCCAGACGCACTGGATCGCACCGGTGCTCGTGACGAGTGTGGCGTGTTCGCCATCCACGCCCCCGGCGAGGACGTCGCCCGCTACTGCTACTACGGCCTCTACGCACTCCAGCACCGCGGGCAGGAGTCGGCGGGCATCGCGGTGTCCGACGGTGACAACATCCTCATCAGCAAGGAGATGGGCCTGGTCAACCAGGTCTTCGACAACGGCCGCCTCGCCGGGCTGCGTGGGCACCTGGCGATCGGCCACGTGCGCTACTCGACCACCGGGGCGTCGACGTGGGCGAACGCCCAGCCAACGTTCCAGGTGAGCGCATCAGGGCGCGGCATCGCGCTGGGGCACAACGGCAACCTGGTCGACACGGCCGCGCTGGCCACCGAGCTCGGCCCCCGCGGGGCCAGCTGCACGAGCGACTCCGACCTGCTGACCACGCTGCTCGCAGAGCGCGCGGGGACCCGTGACGGCCCCCTGGATGACATCATCATCGATGCCTGTCGGCGCATCTCAGGCGCCTACTGCCTGGCGATCATGGACGAGTCGACGATCTACGGCGTGCGCGACCCCCACGGCGTCCGGCCGCTGGTGCTGGGCGTGCTCGACGGCGGCGGGTACGTCCTGGCGTCCGAGACGGCCGCGCTGGACATCGTCGGCGCCACCATGCTGCGTGAGATCCAGCCCGGCGAGCTCGTCGCGATCGACACCGATGGCGTCCGCAGCCGCCGGTTTGCGGCGCCGACACCGTCGTTCTGCGTCTTCGAGTACGTCTACCTCGCCCGCCCCGACCACCAGACCCCCGAGACCAGCATCTACGCGGCGCGGCGCCGCATGGGCCGGCAGCTGGCACTCGAGTCACCTGCCGACGCCGACCTGGTGGTGCCCGTGCCCGACTCGGGCCTGGCGGCCGCCGCCGGCTACAGCCAGCAGAGCGGCATCCCTTACGCCGAGGGCCTGGTCAAGAACCGCTACGTGGGTCGCACGTTCATCCAGCCGTCGCAGTCGTTGCGCCAGCTGGGCATCCGCCTCAAGCTCAACCCGCTGCGCGACGTCCTGGAGGGCCAGCGCCTCGTGGTCGTCGACGACTCGATCGTCCGGGGCAACACCTCACGGCAGCTGGTGCGCATGCTGCGAGCCTGCGGCGCGACGGAGGTGCACCTGCGGATCCCGTCACCACCGGTGCGCCACCCCTGCTTCTACGGTATCGACATGGCCACGACGGACGAGCTGCTCGCCTCCGGCAGGACCACCGAGGAGATCCGCGCCTACCTCGAGGCCGACTCGCTGGCGTACCTGTCGCTGGACGCATTGACGCGGGCGACCAAGCGCCCCGCATCGTCGCTGTGTCGGGCCTGCTTCGACGGGCGGTACCCCATCCCCGTCCCGCAGGCGGTGCCGGACGACGACCGGACGACGCTGCCGGTCCTCGAGCTCGCCTCCCATGGGTGAGGGTGAGCGAGCCGGCGGGCGGGGAGCCCACTGTGAGGGTGAGCGCCAGCGAGCCGGCGGGCGGGGAGCCCACTGTGAGGGTGAGCGCCAGCGAGCCGGCGGGCGGGGAGCTCATGGGCCGTGATCCCCTGACCTACGCCGACGTCGGCGTCTCCCTCGATGCGGCCGACGCGGCCGTCGCCGCGATCCGGCCCCACGTCGCGCGCACCCTACGTCCAGAGGTCACCGGCGCGTTCGGTGGCTTCAGTGGCCTGTTCGCGCTGCCGCCCGCCCGGTGGCGCGCACCGCTGCTCGCGACCAGCTGCGACGGTGTCGGCACGAAGCTCGAGATCGCGCGGCAGCTCGGCCGCTACGACACCATCGGGCAGGACCTGGTTGCGATGGTCGTCGACGACCTGGTCGTGTGTGGCGCCGAGCCGCTGGTGTTCAACGACTACATCGCCGTCGGCGTGCTCGACGTGGCGGCCGTCGAGCAGGTCGTCGCAGGCATCGCCGACGGGTGCGTGGCGGCCGGCTGCGCGCTGGTCGGTGGAGAGACGGCGGAGCACCCCGCCGTCATGGCCCCCGGCCAGGTCGACGTCGCAGGGTTCGGCGTCGGCGTCGTCGAGCGCGACGCCGTCCTGGGACCGGAGCGCGTGGTACCCGGCGACGACCTGGTGGCCATGGCATCGACCGGCCTGCACAGCAACGGGTACTCGCTGGCCCGTCGGGTGGTGGAGGGCCTTGACTTCGCCGACGACCACGACCTGGTCGTGGAGACCCTCGGAGACGCGCTGCTGCGTCCGAGCCGCATCTACGTCCGCGACTGCCTGGCGCTGATCGAGGCCATCGAGGTGCATGCGCTGTGCCACGTGACAGGCGGTGGAGTGCCGGGCAACCTGCCGCGGGTGCTGCCCGACGGGCTCGGAGCCGTGGTCGACGCGGGGACGTTCACCACGCCGGCGATCATGGAGCTGATCGCGGCCCGCGGACCGGTCGAACCCGACGAGATGTGGCGCACGTTCAACATGGGCGCGGGAATGATCGCGGTCGTGCCGGACGGCGTCGCAGCGGCCGGCCTGCTGCGCGATCGTGACGTCGACGCCTGGGTGTGCGGCGCCGTGACTGACCATCCGGGCGTCGAGCTCGCGGGACGGTGAGCGGGACAGGTCGCGACGCCGGAGACATCGGCCGCCGGCCCTGGGGGGGACGGTGGCCGCGACGGGAAGGCGGGTGGGCTAGCGCGTCCGGGGTACCCGGACGACGTCACAGCCCAGCCCGATGGCGAGCGACTCAGCGCGCGTCGCGCTGCACCGATGCGTTCCGTGTTGACATGGCTACTACCATCCCTGTGGTTGCCGTGGCGGCAACGGTGTGTCACTGACCGCACCATCGTAGCGCGGGAACCGGAAGGCATCGCCGGCGCGTTGACCGCACGATCGCTGACGTGCCCGCGTCGGGGGCTCAGCTTCGTGTCGCCAGGCGCTCCACACGGCCTCGGCGCTACCCTCCGACGATGACCGATCTGCCCACCTTCATCGCCGGGATGCCCAAGGTCGAGCTGCACGTCCACCACGTCGGCTCCGCCTCGCCGAGGATCGTGGCGGAGCTGGCCGCCCGCACCGACGGCGCCTCACCGGTGCCCGCGGAGCCCGAGGCGCTCGCCGAGTACTTCGCGTTCCGGAACTTCGCGCACTTCATCGAGGTGTACCTGTCGGTCGTCGACCTGATCACCGAGCCCGAGGACGTGTGTCTGCTGACCTACGAGGTCGCACGCGATCTGGCCCGCCAGCAGGTGCGGTACGCGGAGGTGACGGTCACCCCGTACACGCTCACCGCCAACGGGATCCCCGCGGCAGCGGTGTGCGAGGCGATCGAGGACGCCAGGATCGCCGCCGAGCACGACCTCGGCATCGTGCTGCGGTGGTGCTTCGACATCCCTGGCGAGTTCGGGGTGCCCGCCGCGGACGAGACCCTGACGATCGCGCTGGAGCAGCGACCGGATGGTCTCGTCAGCTTCGGGCTCGGCGGTCCCGAGGACGGCGTGCCGCGCCCCCAGTTCGCCCCGCACTTCGACGCGGCCCGCGCGGCCGGGCTGCGGTCCGTGCCCCACGCAGGTGAGACGACCGGACCCGGGACGGTCTGGGACGCGTTGCAGCACCTCGGCGCCGAGCGCATCGGGCACGGCATCGCGGCTGTGCATGACCCGGACCTCGTCGCCCACCTGGTGGAGCACGGCATCCCGCTGGAGGTGTGCCCGACCTCGAACGTACGCACCGGCGCGGTGGCGTCGCTCGACGAGCACCCGCTGCGGCACCTGGTCGCCGCCGGCGTCACGGTGTCGATCAACTCCGACGACCCACCGAGGTTCGGCACGACGCTCAACGACGAGTACGCCGTGGCGGCCGGCCTGCTGGACCTCGACGCGGCGGGGGTCGCCGACCTCGCGATCGCGGCGGTGGACGCGTCGTTCATGTCGCCGCATGACAAGGCCCGCCTGCGGACCGAGATCGCCGGCCACCTCGCCGACCACCGCTACTAGGGCCTGTCTCTCGAACCGGTCGAGGTTGGCCGGGGTTCACTCGCTGGTGCGGTAGACACCCGGGGTATGGATGACAGGAATGTGATTAGCGACGAGGCGTGGGCGTTCATCGCACCACTGCTGCCCAGCTCGCACGGCCGCCGCGGCGGCCAGTGGCGCGATCACCGGCAGGTGCTGGAGGGCATCGCCTGGCGGTATCGCACGGGGTCGCCGTGGGGGGACCTGCCCGCCCGGTTCGGGCCGTGGCAGACAGTGTGGAAACGCCACGACCGGTGGAGCGCGGACGGCACCTGGCAGAATCTGGTGACCGCCGCGCAGGCCCGCGCCGACGCGGACGGCTCGCTGGATTGGCTGGTCGCGGTCGACTCCACGATCGTGCGCGCGCATCAGCACGCCGCCGGCGCCCGCCGCATCCCCGACCCGAGGGGGGGCTGGGTCGAATCACACGAACGGGCGGCCTGAGGAACCGCCCGATCATGCCTTGGGCCGGTCGCGTGGCGGGTTGACGACCAAGGTCCACGGCGCGGCCGACGGCCGCTGCCGGACGTTGGCGGTCCATGTCACCGCCGGACAGGTCCACGACACCACCCAGTTCGCTGCGGTG
>DATHVN010000165.1 GCA_035461305.1 Euzebyales bacterium
AACGAGATCGCCGGGCCGGAGTGGCTGACGCCGGAGCTGTTCAGGATCGGCGCGTCGAGCCTGCTCAACGACCTGCTCATGCAACGGGTCAAGCAGCGGACCGGCGCGTACGCGGGGCCCGACTACTTCACGATCGACTGAGCCGGGCGGTCCCCCGACCTGCGGTTCTTCGTGTAGCACCCCGTCTGGCCATCACACTGGAGGTGCTGACAATGAGCATTGAACAGCACGACCAGCTCGTCGACGAGCTGACAGCGAGAACCGCGGCCTACGCGAACAACTCAGTCGCCCCGAGGACCAGCTGACCGTCAGCCGCGCGATCGTGTGCGGCGGCGGCGGCGGATGAACGCGGAACGGCTCGTCGAACTGATCGTGCGGAATCCAACGGTCGAAGCGGAGGTCAACCGGGTCCGCCGTGTCGCCACGATCTACAAAGACCGGTACTCGATCGCGGTCGTGGACCACGATGACCGGGTGTGGAACGTGCACGTGTTGCGCGACCACGCCGAACACGGCTTCACCTGACCAAACGGTCGGCGGTTGACCGACCTGGAGGCCCTCGCCCGTGTGGGCGGGGGGCCTCGCCTCAGGTACGACAGCGCCACGCCGTTCATCCGGGGTGCCGCCGACTGGTGACCGGTGATGTAACCCCCAGCCAGCGGAACCCGGTGGCCCCCAATCTCTCCCGTACCGGTGGACACCCCGGACCGGTGAATCGTACGTCGACAGCGCGTTGGGCTGTAGAGGTGGCCGGGGACACTTCTCGCCGTTGGGGGGCGGGCGCAGGCCGGTGGCCAGGGAGTGACCCCATCCGGGCGCCGGCCTGCGATACCCCGACTCTCGGCGTGACGGTCTGGGTCTACAGGCTCTCGTCGTCGTCGCTGGCCCTAGACCGATCGCGAGGCGCTGCACGAGGAGTGCGACACCCAGGATCAGACCGGCGATGACGCCCGCATTGCGGATGCCGCCCAGTTGGGCCTCGCCCGCCATGGAGACCGTGAACCCCGCCAACCATGAACGCCGCGATGACGAGCGCGACCGCAGCGCCATAGCTGATCCTTGGGAGCCCGGCGGCGTCGCCATCGCGGGGGTCTGTCCGCTCTGTCGTCGCGGCTGATCGGTGGCCGATTCATGCCGGGCATCGTAGGTATCACTCACCGGCGTGCAGCAAGCTGCAGACCAGAAATCGACGAACGTGTCGCCACCGGCCGAGCGCCGACGCATTACAGGAGGCGCATCGGCCAACCGGCCGGGCGCACGCCAGTGCCAACCGGCGGTATGGTCCTCCCCCGCACAGAGGCCGTCGACCTGGACCCCAATCCCGCCCGGGTCGGCGGCCTCACTCATGTGCGGAACCGATGTGTCGACGTCGCTGGGCAATGGAGCCGGCCCGCGACAGCTCGGCTGGTCGAACATGCATTTGGTGTTGGGTGGCGTCCTGCCAGCGATGAGTATCCCACTACAGTCCTGCCGCGACGGCTGCGCGGCGATCCTTCGCGCACCAGGCGGCCAATGGGGGACCGCCGTGCTCCCGGCCGCCGACCGTCCGCGGCGTGTGGCGGTTCGCCAAGCCCGGTCCGCGCCGGATCCTGTGTGCCGAGCACGCGGCCGAGCTCGCCGGCCATGAGCGGTTGAGCGGGCCGTCAAGTTCTACGACGCCACGGTCGAGGACTGACCTACCCCCGTCCTGCGGCTACGGGTGGTCGTCGCCCCCGTCAACCGTCGCCCGTCGGCCTTGAGCATCTGGTTCGCGACCTGCAGTTCGCGGATTCGTCGGCCACCGTCCGAGCGGTGTGGCGATTCGACAAACCCGGGCCGACGCGGATCCTGCTGTGGACGAGCACGCGGCCGAGCTGGCCGGCCACGAGCGGCTCACGCTCGACCACAGCGAGTCGCGGCAGTCAGTCCCCGGCTTGCAGTCGGATGCGTTCCGCGAGCTTGTCCGCAGCCTGTCGCGCCTGTCGGTGATCGTTCCCGCGAGTGCTGGCACAGTCGCGGTTGTGGACGTCGACCGTGAGGTGCCGCCGAACTCGGCGACCGGTACGCCGCGATGGCGTGTCTGGGCGCGGGTTGTGCACACCGTCAGGGCGACTGTTCGCGGTCGCCGTGAACGACATCGACGTCCTCGGACGCATGGTGCACGTCCGCCGGCGGGTCCGGATCATCGACGGCACCCTCGTGCACAGCTTGCCGAACGGCCGCAAGGAGCGGTCTGTGCCGCAGCTCGAATCGGTGGCCATGCGACGGTCCGCGCACGTCGCCGCGTATGGCACCAGCGTGTCACGTTGGCGTGGACGACACCGACGGGTAGGCGATGGCCGCTGAGCTGCTGTGCACGAACGGGGCGGGCGGCGCGCTCGACCGGAACACGTTCAATCGCCGGTGGCGAGCGGCGCGTCGCGCTGCGGGGCCCCGCCGACACCCGCGACAACGGGATGCAGTCCTGCGCCATACACCGCGTTCGGCGTGGCTCGCGCAGGGCGTCGACGTAGCGCACCGTGGCGGAGTGCATGGGCACGCCAACGCATCGACGAGGCTGTCGACATATGCGTACGTGATGCCGTCGCAGCGGATCGGGCGCGCAGGGCGATGGACGCGTTCGTCCAAGGGCGAAATGTCGGAGCCGAGTGCCCTCGATGTGCCTGCCGGGGGAGCGCGATGAGCGTCTACGCTGGTCAGCAGCCCCCGCGGCACTATTCATAGACTGAGGTTTCCGCCATGCCGAGCTGGGAGTACGCGCCCGCACCCGAGTCCCGCGACATCGTCAACCTGCGCAGCGAGTACGGGCTGTTCATCGGCGGGGCGTTCGTCGAGCCGCAGGACGGCGGGACGTTCAAGACGGTCAACCCCGCGACGGAGGAGGTCCTCGCGGCCGTCACCGTGGCTGGCGCGGACGACGTCGACCGCGCCGTGGCGGCGGCGCGGCGTGCCCAGACCGAGGTCTGGGGGCCAATGTCCGGCGCCGAGCGTGCCAAGTACCTGTACCGCCTCGCGCGTGTCATCCAGGAGCGGGCGCGCGAGCTCGCGGTGCTCGAGACGCTCGACAACGGCAAGCCGATCAAGGAGTCCCGCGACGTCGACGTGCCAATGGCGGCCGCACACTTCTTCTCGTACGCCGGATGGGCCGACAAGCTCGCGTACGCCGGGTTCGGGCCGGACCCGAAGCCGGTCGGCGTCGCCGGCCAGATCATCCCGTGGAACTTCCCGTTGCTGATGGCGGCGTGGAAGTTGGCGCCGGCGCTTGCGACCGGCAACACCTGCGTGCTCAAGCCCGCAGAGACCACGCCACTCAGCGCGCTGCTGCTCGCCGAGATCATGCAGCAGATCGACCTGCCGCCGGGTGTGGTCAACATCCTGACGGGTGACGGTGCGACCGGGCAGGTGCTCGTCGAGCACGCCGGTGTCGACAAGATCGCGTTTACCGGTTCAACGAGCGTCGGCAAGCAGATCCAGCGCGCGCTCGCCGGGCGTCCCACGCGCCTGACGCTCGAGCTCGGCGGCAAGGCGGCGAACATCATCCTCGACGATGCGCCGCTGGACCAGGCGGTCGAGGGCATCGTCAATGGCATCTTCTTCAACCAGGGCCACGTCTGTTGCGCCGGGTCGCGCCTACTCGTGCAGGAGTCGGTGCTCGAACCGGTGCTGGACCGCCTCAAGCGGCGGCTCGGCACGCTGCGCGTCGGCGATCCACTGGACAAGAACACCGACCTCGGCGCGATCAACTCCGCGGAGCAGCTCGCGCGGATCACGGAGCTGACCGACAGCGGCGTCGCGCAGGGGGCCGAGCGGTGGCAGCCCGCATGCGACCTGCCCGACCGCGGCTACTGGTTCGCGCCAACCGTCTTCACAGGCGTCAGCCAGTCGCACCGCATCGCCCGTGAGGAGATCTTCGGCCCGGTCCTGTCCGTGCTGACCTTCCGCACGCCCGCCGAGGCGATCACCAAGGCCAACAACTCCCCCTACGGGCTGTCGGCGGGGGTGTGGACCGAGAAGGGCAGCCGCATCTTGTGGATGGCAGAACGCCTGCAGGCCGGCGTGGTGTGGGCGAACACCTTCAACCGGTTCGACCCCACCAGCCCGTTCGGTGGCTACAAGGAGTCCGGCTTCGGCCGCGAGGGCGGTCGCCACGGCCTCGCGCCCTACCTGGCCACCTGATCTCGCAGCGGGTCGGCGTCAGCTGTGATCCCGGTCGGCCGAGGAGCGACGGCGGAGGCGACGGAACAGCGCGGCGACCTTGCCGTCCAACCACTGCGCGAAGTTGATCTCGCCGTAGCCCCACGGGCCGTACTGGCCCTCCGGCGTGTTGTGAAGATCTCGTGGGATCGCGGGAGTTCTGCGCGCGATCGGCGTCCATGGCGACCCCAGCTCCGGTCGGACAGCTGGTGGTACGGGGCGCACAGACCGTCTGTCGATGGCCAACGCCGCGTATGTGGACGCCCGCCGGGTTAGCATCTCCGGTACGCGACACGGATTGGGCTTCGCATGGCAGTGGCACGAAAGGCACTGGGGGCATTGGCGACGGGAGCGGTGGCGTTCGGCGCCGGCGCGGTCGGCGCACTCGCGATCGGCAGGCTGGCGGTCGGTCAGACCGCCATGCGGCGGGTCAGCATCGCCGACCTTGAGATCGGCCACCTGGCGGTCCGCCAGCTCACCCTCGACGGCGTGCCGATCACCCCCGGCGACCTCGGTGCCGACACCACGGCACCGCGGCCTTGAACGACCGGCTCGCCGTACGCAAGACCTACAAGCTCTTCGTCGGCGGGGCGTTCCCCCGCTCGGAGTCGGGCCGGAGCTACGAGGTGCGGTCGGCGGCGCGGGAGTTCCTCGCGAACGCCTCGCGCGCATCGCGCAAGGACGTGCGCGACGCCGTGGTAGCCGCGCGCACGGCGTTCGGTGGATGGTCGACTAGGTCCGCCTACAACCGCGCCCAGATTCTGTACCGGGTGGCCGAGATGCTCGAGGGACGCGCAGACCAGTTCGCCGACGAGGTCGCGCGCTCCGAGGGCGGGACCCGCGACGACGCGGCGGCCGCCGTCGCCGCTGCCGTCGACCGGTGGGTGTGGTACGCCGGCTGGGCAGACAAGGTCAGCCAGGTCGCGGGCGCTGCGAACCCGGTGGCAGGCCCGTACTTCAACTTCAGCGTGCCCGAGCCCACCGGTGTGGTCGCCATCATCGCGCCCCAGGCGTCGAGCCTGCTCGGCCTGGTCAGCGTCGTCGCGCCGGTGATCGTCACGGGCAACACGGTCGTGGTGGTGGCCAGCCATGATCGCCCGCTGCCGGCGATCAGCCTCGCCGAGGTGCTCGCGACGTCCGACCTCCCGGGCGGTGTCGTGAACCTGTTGACCGGGCACACCGACGAGCTCGCACCCGTGCTCGCCTCGCACATGGATGTCAACGCGATCGACCTGACGGGCGTGGCCTCCGACCAGCGCGGTGAGCTCGAGCGCGCCGCGGCCGAGAACGTCAAACGGGTCCTTCCGGCACCCGCGGAGGAGCCCGACTGGACCGGCGACCCCGGCACCGGACGGCTGCTGGCCGCGCTGGAGATCAAGACGGTCTGGCATCCGGTCGGCATCTGATCCGACCGGTGGGGACGATCTCATCTTGGAGCGCGTGTGGAACCCCCACACCGGGCGCGCCGCATCGCCGGCGCCGCGCCATCGAGGTCAGCCGCTGACGGCCGGTTCCGGCTCGCGCGCTGCCATCTCGTCCTCGTCGGCTTCCTCGCCGAGCGCCTCGATGTCCTCGAGCCCGGCACCGGCCTCCATCTTCCCCGCGCCGTACTTGCGGCGCTGCTGCACCTCGAGGCGCCGCGCGAATCGCGCGAGCGCGAAGATCACGATGAAGTAGAGGATTCCGGCGAACACGAACGCCTGGAGCTGGTTGCTCGGCGGCGCCTGGGCCAGCGCGCCCGCGCGCCGCAGTGCCTCCTCGTAGCCGATCACGAAGCCGAGCGACGTGTCCTTCGTCAGCGTCGCGAGCTGGGCGACGATCGCCGGGGTCATCCGTCGCACGGCCTGCGGCAGGATCACCAGCTGCATCGACTGCCAGTAGGTCATGCCGAGGGAGGAGGCGGCCTCGGACTGTCCCTTGCTCAGCGACAGGATGCCGGCTCGGAAGATCTCGGCGAGGACGGCGCTGTTGTACAGCGTCAGGCCGATGATGAGGCCAATGAGCTGCGAGATGTCGAAGAACTGCTGGATGCCGAAGAAGCCGAAGAGGATGAGGAGGAGCAACGGGATGCTGCGAAACACGTCGATGTAGACCCGCGCGAGCGCCCGCGAAATGGGATTCCTCGCGATCCGCGCGAGCGCGAAGAAGAACCCGATCGCCGTCGCGAAGACCATCGCGATCAACGCGGCCTTGATCGTGTTGCCGAGCCCGGCGATGACGAACTCCAGCCACCCCTCGTCGAGGTTGACGAACTGCTCGTACAGCTCGGGCGCGAAGTTGCCGGTCACGGCGATCCGGTAGATCACGAACGCCACGATGGCCAGGACGGCCAGGAGGGAGATCCAGTTGGCGATCTGCACGCGGTGGCGTCCGCGAGGCCCGAGATCCTCTGTGAGAACCGAGCTCATGCGAATCCCCTATCGCTTGAACGCGACGCGCTGCTCGATGGACGTGAAGACCTGTGCCGCGATCAGCAGCCAGACCACGAAGAAGATGGCCGCCGCCGCGAACGCCGCGATCGGCTGCCCGGTGCTGTTCGCGAGGCGCTGCGCGGCCGTCGTCTCGACGAACAGCCCGATCGTGGTTCCGATGACCGTGTTCTTCGCGTTGGCGATGTACAGGTTGCCGATCGGTCCGACCACCGTCCGCAGGGCCTGAGGGATCACGACCGTGCCCAGGACCTCACGGAAGTTCAGCCCGATGGCGCGCGCCGCCTCCGCCTGCCCGGTGTCCACCGAGTTGATGCCCGAGCGCACCGTCTCGCCGAGGTAGGCGCCGGTGTACAGCGACATCACGATCACGGTTGACACGAACGGCGTGAATGTGAAGCCGAGCTTCGGGAGCCCGAAGAAGAAGAGGAAGAAGATGATCAGCAACGGTGTGTTGCGGAACACCGTCACGTAGAACGCCGCGAAGCGCTGGAGCGGTCGGATCGGGCTCACGCGGAACGATGCGATTACCACACCGACGACCATGGCGAACACGAACGCGAGGTTGGCGGCCTGGAACAGGCGGATGAACCCGTCGATGTACAGGTCCCAGTTGTCGATCAGGAAGGTGATCGGGTTCATCCGCCTCCCTCCGCTTCACGCTGTGGGTCGGCGTTGAGGACGCCGACCCACAGCGTTGTTGAGGGTTGCCTAGCTGGCTGCCTCCGACGCGCCTGCCGCCGGCTCACTGGTCATCTCGCTGGTCGCCTCGCTGCCGGCCTCCGATGACGTCGCACCGGCCCCGCTGGCCTGCGGGCACTCACTGCCCTCGGGGAACACCGGGTCGCCGAATGCGGGATCGATCGGTGGTGGCGCTGGCGTCTCGGCGACCACACCGACGGTGTTCTCGTAGGCCTGGTCCCACTCACCGTTCTCCTGGATCTGGCAGATCCGCTCGTTGAGGTAGAGGCGCAGGTCCGTCGCGCCGTCCGGGATGCCGATGCCGTACGGCTCGTCGCTGAACTCCTCACCGACGACCTCGAATCCGCCGAACTCGTCGACCAGGCCGAACAGGATCGCGCCGTCGGTCGTCGTGGCGTCGACACGCCCGTCGTTCATGGCCTCGGCGCACTTGGTATAGGTGTCGAACGTGATGATGTCGGCGTCGGGTGCGAGCTCCTGGAAGTTCTGCAACGACGTCGACCCCTCGACGGAGCAGGAGCGAAGGTCCGAGGTGTTCAGGTCCTCCGGCGCCTGGATTCCCTCCGGGTTGCCCTCGGGCACCATCAGCTGCTGACCGGTCTCGTAGTAGGGGCCCGCGAAATCGACGACCTGGTCGCGCTCCTCGTTCATGGTGTAGGTCGCGATCACCATGTCGACCTCGTCGTTCTGCAGGAACGGCTCGCGGTTGGCCGACACGGCCTCGGTGAACTCGATGTGGCTCTCGGGATCGCCGTCCCGGAAGATGCCCTCGACCATCAGCTTGGCGATCTCGGCGTCGAAGCCCTCGACGCCGCTCGGCGTGTTGACGCCGAACAACGGCTGGTCGTACTTGACGCCGATCCGCACGGTGCCGGCATCACGGAGCGCCTGGACGCCTTCAGCGTCGGCGCCGACCGTGGTCTCGGCGCCGTCGGCCTCGCTCGCGGCCCCAGCCGGCTCGCTGGTGGCACCGCCCTCCTCGGCCTCCTCACCGCCGCCACCGCAGGCTGCCAGCAGCAGCATGAGGATCATGACGAGTCCGAGGACCCGCAGTCGTCGTGTTCGCATTGCTGGTTCCTTCCAGCTAGTGTGCCAGGATCTTTGAGAGGAAGTCCTGCGCACGGTCCGTCTCCGGGTTGTCGAAGAACTTGTCCGGTGGCGCGATCTCTACGATCTGCCCTTCGTCCATGAACGCCACACGGCGGGCGGCCGAGCGAGCGAACCCCATCTCATGGCTGACTACGACCATCGTAGTACCCTCCTCCGCCAACTCAAGCATCACGTCGAGGACCTCGGAGATCATCTCGGGGTCGAGGGCCGATGTCGGCTCGTCGAACAGCATGGCCTTCGGCCTCATCGCGAGCGCCCGTGCGATCGCGACGCGTTGCTGTTGTCCACCGGACAGCTCGGCCGGGTACTTGTCGGCCTGGTTGGCGACGCCGACGCGCTCGAGGAGCTCCTGCGCGAGCGCGTCGGCGTCCTTCTTGCTCTGCTTGCGCACCTTGATCGGTCCCAGCGTCACGTTCTCGCGGATGGTCTTGTGCGCGAACAGGTTGAACTGCTGGAAGACCATGCCGACGTCGGCCCGCAGGCGGGCGAGCTCCTTGCCCTCCTCGGGCAGGGTGACGCCGTCGATCGTGATCTCGCCCTCCTGGATGGGCTCAAGCCGGTTGATCGCCCGGCACAGGGTCGACTTGCCCGAGCCCGAAGGCCCGATCACGACGACGACCTCGCGGTGGCCGATCTCGAGGTTGATGTCGCGCAGCACGTGGAGGTCGCCGAACCACTTGTTGACGCCGCGTATCGCGATCAGCGGTTGCTCCGACATCCCGCGCCCTCCACTACGACCGACCTCGTTGGACGCTACCAGAATTCACCTCGAAGCCAAGCTGCGTGCAGGGTCCAATGGTCATCATGTCACCCGATCCTCCTCACCCGACCCTCCTCACCCGATCCTCCTCACCCGATCCTCCTCACTGTCCCTGCGGATCTCGTCGAAGCGGTCGGCCGCGATCAGTCCGCGCTCGGCGGCGTCGGTCGCCGCGCTCAACGTCGACGCACCGAACACCGACGGCACCTCGTACTCGTCGAGCGTGCCGAGCAGGCGGCGGACGGCGTCGTCGCGGGTCCCGTGGTTCGTCACGTCGCGGATGTAGACCACCCTGACCCGATCGCGCCAGCGGGTGATCACATCGGCGTAGATCTCCGGGTCCTGCTGGCCGCTGTCGCCGATCAGTACGTAGTCGAGCTCCGGGTACAGCTCGAGCAGCATGGTGATCCGCGCCAGCTTGTAGGCGTGGGTGTCCTCCCTGATGAACTTGTGCGCGTCGATGCCCCAGTCCTTCAGGAACAGCGGGCCGGCCGGGATGCCCTGCAGCTCCATGAAGCGGACTATCATGTCGTACAGGTTCCAGGGACTGCCCGACACGTAGAAGATCGGTTGGGTGGCCGTGCCGTCGCCCGCCTGCAGCGCCCGGTAGAACGCGGCGACCCCGGGATAGGGCAGGCGGGTCGCGGCGTTGTGCAGCAGGGTCGTGCGCAGCATCCCCGCGCGCTCGGTGAGCCCGGTGCGCAGGATCGTGTCGTCGATGTCACTGATGATCCCGACACCGGCGCGCAGGTCCGGCACCAGCACCTGGGCGGTCCCGCGGAGCTCCTGCTGGCCCGCGCCGAGCGGGCCGACGAGCTCGAGGTCGACGTCACGCCAGCCGCGGGCGTCGGGCCTGGTGTTGGGGAGCTCGAACCGGACATAGCCCCCGACGTCCGCCGCCACCTCGAGCGACGTGTCATCGACGCGCGCCCGGACGACGGCACCGGGGACCTCCGACGAGAGGAACCGACGGTACGCGGCGCCGATGTTGCGCCACCACGCGTCGTCCACGGCGCCGGGTGTCACGCCACGCGCCTCGAGCACGCGCACCTGGCCCCGCAGCACCTCGCCGGTGCCGTAGCCGCGGTGGGCCACCAGCTCGACGGGCTCCAACGTGCCGCGCGCGATCTTACGCCGGACACGCGCAACGGTCACGACGTTCTCGGCCGCGCCGACCAGCCGGAGCAGGCTCGACCTCAGGGACGGACCAGAGTGCATCAGATGGGACCTCTCGTTCGCTGTGGCCGTATGATGGCCCACGTCGCGGTCCCCGCGGAGCCACCCCGGGGGCCGATTCGCTATTGGAGGACCACGTGGCCACCCCGACAGACCTACCCCCCGAGTCAGACCGGACGTACACGGTCGTCGCCGCCGACGCCGACACGACCGCCGGACCGCACGACGTGACGATGGAGACCATCGTCGAGCTGTGCAAGCGGCGAGGGATCATCTTCCCGTCCTCGGAGATCTACGGAGGGCTGCGGGGGGCGTGGGACTTCGGCCCACTGGGCGCGGCGCTCAAGGACAACGTCAAGGCCGCGTGGAAGCGGTCGATGCTGCAGCTGCGCGACGATGTCATGCAGCTCGACGCCGCGATCCTGATGCACCCGCGGGTGTGGGAGGCGTCGGGGCACGTCGAAGGCTTCACCGATCCGTTGGTCGAGTGCACCAACTGCAACCAGCGCTGGCGGGCGGACCACCTCGAGCCCAACAAGGCAGGGGAGATCTTCTGCCCGAACTGCGGCAACAGGGAGTTCACCGATCCAAAGGCGTTCAACCTGATGTTCAAGACCTTCGTCGGTCCGACGGAGGACACGAGCGCGCAGGTGTGGATGCGGCCCGAGACCGCCCAGGCGATGTTCGTCGACTTCGCCCACGTGCAGCTGACCAGCAGGCAGAAGATCCCGTTCGGCATCGCCCAGGTCGGCAAGAGCTTCCGCAACGAGATCACACCGCGCAACTTCATCTTCCGCGTGCGTGAGTTCGAGCAGATGGAGATGGAGTACTTCGTCCGCCCGGGCACCGACGAGCAGTGGCACGACTACTGGATCAAACAGCGCTGGGACTGGTACGTCGACCTCGGCATGCGCCCCGAGAACCTGCGCATCCGCCCGCACACGGCCGACGAGCTCAGCCACTACGCCAAGGCCACCGTCGATGTCGAGTACCGTTTCCCGTTCGCGTGGAGCGAGTTGGAGGGCATCGCCAACCGCACCGACTTCGACCTGCGGCGCCACTCGGAGTTCTCCGGCCGTGACCTGTCGTACTTCGACCAGGCCACCGATGAGCGCTACGTGCCGTACGTCATCGAGCCCGCCGCCGGTGTCGACCGCAGCGCGCTGGCGTTCCTGGTCGACGCGTACAGTGAGGACCGGGCGCCGACCGCCAGCGGGAAGGTGGAGCGTCGCACGCTGCTGAAGCTGCATCCGTCGTTGGCGCCGGTCAAGATCGCCGTACTGCCCTTGTCGCGCAACGACAAGCTCGTGCCGACCGCCCACGAGGTCAACGACATGCTCAAGCCGACGTTCATCACGCAGTACGACGACGCCGGCGCGATCGGGCGGCGCTACCGCCGCCAGGACGAGATCGGCACGCCATACTGCGTGACAATCGACTTCGAGACCGTCGAGGAGGATCGCAAGGTCACCGTGCGCGACAGGGACTCGATGGGTCAGGACCGCGTGGCGATCGGTCAGCTGGTCAGCTATCTGGAGAAGCGCCTTCCGCGCTGCTGATCGGCACCGTTGTGGGGACGTGGCGTCGACCCGGCGTTGGGGCGCGTCCCCACAGCGGTGGTGGGCGGTGGTTGTGGGGACGCGGCGTCGGTCCGGCGTTGGGGCGCGTCCCCAAGCTCGTGGTCAGTGCCAGCCGCCCCAGCGGCGGTAGGGGTCCGGTGGAGCATCAGGGGCCTGCGGTGGCAGTGGGGGTTGCGGATCGCCTGGGCGGTCCAGCTCGCGCTTGATGTCGGCAATGCCTCGCGTGATGGCCGACAGCAGGCGCAGCGTCGCGCCCGCGACGAACGTCAGGACCCACGCGACCAGCGCGAACCCAGTGGAGCCGGAACGCAGCAGCAGGCCGCCGGCGACGACGCCGGCGATGCCCACCGTGTAGACCAGCGCGTCGGCGGTCCGCGTTGCGACCGCCAGCTCGCGCAGACTGACGCGTTCCACGGTGTGCTCCTCAGTCGACCGACGGCACCCACAGTGGTCGGTGCGCACCGGCGGCGCAACCCGACTCCCTGGGGGGTCTGGAGACTCGTGTGGTGGGTTGGCTCCCCGGACGCGGGGTGTGGGCGGTCTGGGGAGCCTGGAGAGCGGTGTGGTCGGTTGGCTCCCCGGAGTGCGGCGTGGCCGTCTGGGAAGCCTGGAGACCGGTGTGGTCGCTTGACTCCCCGGAGAGCGTGGCGCTGTGGCGTCGGTCAGGTGCGGACGCGCAGGGCGGGTTCGATGCCGGCGCCGGGCTTGACCCCGAGCACCGCGCGGGTCGACTGGTTCACCCACCACGACGCCACGGCCGCCAGCCCGTTGCTGCGCAGGAGCAGATCCTGCTGGCTGGCCCGCAGCGCGTCCCCCTGCCAGTTCGCCGACGTCCGCGCGACGCACCACAGCAGCACGTCCAGCGAGTCGCGGTCGTCCCAACGCAGCACGTACTCGTTGGACAGCAGGCAGCCGCCTGGCGCCAGCACCCTGGCGACCTGGGTCGACAGCTCTCGGCGTCGCGGATCCGTCAGGCTCTGCAGCACGTGCGACAGGATGACGTCGACGGTCGCACCGCCCAGCGCCGCCGCTGGATCGCCGCGCAACAGATCGCCCGCCACGACCGCGATGCGCGGGTGCCCGGCACAGGCCTCCCGGGCCGTGCGTGCGACGGTGGGGATCTCGAGCACGGTGCAGGTCGCCTGGGGCCACATCGCAGAGACCTCGCGCGCCATGTAGCCGTCGCCGCCCCAGGCGTCGAGCACCGTGACGGGTCGCGTCGGCTCGATGTGCCCGATCAGACGCCTGGCCTGCAGACGCCGGCGGTTGCTCATGCGCCGTGCGTAGCGGCGTGCGGCCAGCTCGCCGTGATCGACGTCGGCGTCACCGTGGGTCTCTGGCTCGATCCGGCCATCGCGCCACAGCGACCGCGCGTGCCGGTCCAGCTCACCCCACCGCCGGTAGTCCTCGGCCATCGCGTCGAGCTCGAGGGCGGCGGCTCGGTCGCTGGCCAGCCGAGCGCCCGCGGGGCTGAGTAGCCAGCCCTGATCGGCCCACTCGAGCAGGCCCGTCGCGCGCAGGGCCCGGCACATATCAGCCTCCCACCGCGGCGCGCCGCGGCCTGGGATGGGTGAGAATGAGGTGCCGCCCGGCGACGTCGGTTTCATGTGGTGCCGGAGAGCCCGAATATCAGCCTGATCGTGAAGTCCGCACGGGCACCTGGGATTGTTGCTACGAGCACGAGGATCAGACTCTTTGACCCCAGCGGGCTTCGTGGGCGGCGTCCTGCCCGCCGCTCACGCTGAGGAGGTCGTCGTGCAAGTCATCC